>JAEHDI010000769.1 GCA_016880505.1 Bryobacterales bacterium
CAGGTTGGCTGCGACATACGGGGCGCCTTCCACCGTCACCAAGGGCTCGCCTTCCAGACGGCGCAGAGATTCCGCCAGCGATTTCCGGGCTGAAGGCTCCGACAGCTTCGCGAACAAGTCTGCGGGCGATACGGCATCGGCCATGTCGCGGAACTTCTTCGCGCTGCCGATCGTGTAGATCTTGCCGCCCGCCTGCCTGAATGTCTCGATGGCCGCTGCCTGGGATGCCTCCATCCAGGGGATGTCGGTGATGATGGTGGTCTTGTAGCGGGCGAGCCTGTCGGCCGAGATCCGGTGCAGCAACAACACTTCATACATGATGTTCATCTCGGCCAGGGCTTTATAGAGGCTTTCGCGCCGGAGTGAGACCTCGAAGCTGGGGATCAGCGGCGGCGCAATCACCCCGATCTTGCTGACCGTGGATACGTCCGTGTACAAGTCGCGATTGTCGTGGCGGAAACCGAAATATGTGCAGATTTCTTTCCACGATTGCACCGCGAGCGGATGGTTCAGATGGATCCAGCCACTCAGGAGTTTCTCGCCCGCCTCGGCAATGGCGAACTCCGACTGGAAGGCCGACGCCTCGGCGATCGGTTTCCTCCAGCCACATTTCATTCCTTCGCGTACGTCGTGCGCGCCGGGATTGGGCACGCCCGGGTCGGCACCTTCGTATTTGCTCTCATAGCGTTTGCCACCCTCGGCGACGCCATAGTAGAACCGCGCCTGCGGAATGTTGTGCACCCATTTCCCGTCCCAAACGCCCGCCTCTTCGGTACCTTCGGACTTCACCAGGTCGGCAATCTCGTCCACCAGGATGTTGCCCTTGCAGTTGCCGAACACCGAGATGTTCTTGCCCTTCTGTTTGGCGATGGCGCGGATTTCGGCGAACAGCGTGCGAACGTCGCCGGTGCCTCCGAGGGCGTAATCGTAATAGAGTTCGTCGACGCCGGCGTCAATTTGTAGCGCCGCGTGATCAAGAACAGACTGGCGGTAACCCTTGTTGGAGATATCGGCGGCAAACGAGGACCCCTGGACCTGCCAGAGTTTGTTTCCGTACTCGTCCCGCGCGACCCAACTCTCCACTGCCGGGTTTAGGAGAACTTCCCTGAGAGGAACGCCGCCCAGGGAATTGAAACCCACTGCCTTGAGGCCTTTTGCGTGACATCGCTCGATCAGCGCTCTCGCGCGGCTGTAGGCTTCACTGTCCTTCTGACGGGGAACTCCGACCGAGATCAGGTTGACCTGAGCCTCCTCGAACATCTGGAACATCCGCTCGAGCTGATCCGTGGGCATCCCGGCACGATAAAAATTCACCATGCCTCGCCTGGCCCACTCGGGCACCTCCTCGGCGCGGCGATGGTCCTCCGGTTTGACCGCAATGACCGCATCGAAGTCCCGGACTGTCGCCGGCCGTCCGCGGGACAGCAGGTGGTAGGTCTGCCCCAAAACCGCAGGCTCTCGCTGCTCGACCGATTCCACCTGCGCGGCGGAAATTTCGAATCCATCACTGTCGGGGCTTCTGTAGAACTCCACCTGGTTGGCCCCAGCTCTCAGATCACTCGCCTTCAAAGGGACGACGATCTTCGCCACCAGGTCGTCGCCGCTCCGCTCATAGAATCCCGCTTTCCCGGAGGTCTCGCTCGCGGTGGTCTTGACGCGCCCGCTGAAATCCCCTTCCAGCGGAGGCACGTCATAGTCTTTGCCGTTGACTTTCAAGAGGGCCTCGCCGGCATGGTCGATACCGCTCGCCAGAAACACGAGACCGGGATTCCGGGTCGCTTGCGGATCGTCGATCCGGACGAAATAACCCTTGACCCAGTCAGTTCGTCCGGACATGTGATACGAATAAGACGGACTGACGGTCACACCCCGATAAGCACGCTGCTCCTGGGCTTGCCCAAACATCATCGAGACAGCCAGGATAAAACTCAATGCGATAAGAGAAGCTTTCCTCATGTGATCACCTTGGCCGCTCCGCGGCGCCCTCACTGCCTGCTCACTTCTAGCAGCAGGTGCTCGGAGAATTCCGCCGTCAGCTTGGGGTTCGCCGCGGTAACTTCGCCCAGCTCCTTTCCATTTGCGTAGTCGAACACTCGGTAGCTGCCGGGCTTGAGCCCGCGTGGCTCAATCTCACCCTTCCACACGCCCGAGTGTTCCGGCAGAAAAAACGCATAGTACATCTTGCCGTCCTTCTCGATGGCGTAGCCTTCCGGTAAGTCGTACCCGATCGTATACAGGTTCAGGAAGTTGCCCCGTGAGAGCATCTTCGAATTGTAGATGTCGATCCACTTCTTCCAGATCGCTTCCTTGTCCGCCGTGAGCAGGACGTCGCGGTAACGAGGGCGCGGTGGAAGATCGGGCCAAGTAAACTTGGTGCCGATGACGCCGCCCGCACCTACGGTCGAGGCAAAATCCCTGCCCGTCTCCACCCACGTGACGGCGTTGGTCGACGTGCCCACTTGCTTCATGTCGGTGAGTTCGACGTGGTCACCGTACACGGCCGCTCGCGGGCCGAGCAGCGCCTTATACATTTTGATCCGGCGCCGAACTTGGACGCTGCCCACGGGATCGGCAGTAACTGCCTGGTCCTGGAAAAATACCCAGGCTAAGTTGGGCGTGGTTCCGCAAGGGCAAATCTGGACGATGCTTTCCGGCTTTACCTCACGCGCAGTCTCAAAGATGACCTGAAACACCTGTCCCATCGCCTTGATGGAGTCTTCCGGCGACTGGTGATGGTGCTTCGGGTTGTAGCAGGGCGGGACGGAATAGACGGAATCCATCTTCAACCCGTCGTATCCCAAGTCACCCAGGAACCGCTGGACAAGTTGCCTATGGTACTGCTGCACCTCCGGCAGCGCTGGGCACATCGCCGCACCCGTGCTGACCGGACTGACCAGGCGCGCACGCTTGCCATCTTTATCGAGAATCGCCCAATCCGGGTGCTTCTTGATGATTCTCGACATCGCCATCGGTTTGGGCAAGCCATGTTTTCCCACGCCGTCCTCAGCCGAGAGCGGCTGGTACCAGAGCTGCACCAGGATCCCCTGTTTGTGGTACTCATCAACGACTTTCTTAATCGAGTCACCGGGGAACGTGTCGGGGCGCGGCATCCAGTCGCCATAATTGTCAAACCACCGCAAATCCAGCGTGGCCCACTTGAAGCCTAAGTGCTTGAGCTTGGGAAGCGTGCCGAGCATCTGCGCGGTCGTGAAATCAGACTCGTAGCCCCAGCCGCACCAGTTCGCCTCATAGGACTGCGGAGTAGCTTTGGCGATCGACCAACTACTCTGCCGCTGGATGGCCCGCGACCACATCTCCAGGGGTTCGTAATAATCCCCCGAATGCACGGCGACAAAGCTGCGTGGAGGCGAGTACGCCTCGCCTGGTTTCAGAACGGCCCGCGGCTCGAGCGCGATGGACGCCCGAATGCGGCCGTCTTTCTCTACCTGCACCGGCAGGGACATTGCCAGGGGCACCGGCTCGATATGGCCGATGGCGAGGCCGACACTGCGAGTCCAGAAATCAACGATCGGGATCCCACCGCCCAAGCCTTGCGGCCCGGGACCGCCAATCACGTTCGGCCGGTAAAAGGCGGCGGAGAGGGGCAGCACATCATCCTTGCCCCAGTCATAGCTCGATCCCTGGAAGGACCAGAGACTGTAGGCCGCGGCCTTTGCATCGCCGAGCGCAGCATTAAGGCGATGGCTGGCAAGCACCACTCGATCTACTTGGAATGCGCGATCGCCGCCGTTCCTGTACGCCAGGCTGGTCACCGCAAGTTTGGGGAAATCATCATAGACTTCTACCGCCAGCGCTTTCTCGATGACTGCGCCGGTGGCCGTGGAGGCGCGTCCCGTGATCTCAACGCGCTTGCCGCGCGTCCCTATTTTGCCGTGGGCGTCCATGACTTTGGCACGGGCAAAGTCAAGCTGAAAATTCGATATTTCCTCACCGGCGCTGACCAGAAAGTCACTGCCACTGTCAGGCTCGTCTAACAACAACCGGCTCTCGCCGTTGAGTAGGTACGCCCGTATGTAGCCACTCGGCAGGACCTCGAACTCCGCCGCCGCCGTCTTGAGGACAATGGGACCCGCGGGGTTGATGGTTGTGACCACCTCCGATCCCGATCCCTGCCCCCTCCGGCCCGGATTCGGAGCCGTGCTGCACGCCATCGAGATCAGGAAGACGAGGATCACGCTGACGGACAGAATGATCCGCCGATCGCTCCGGATCATTTGAAACCAAGAAGGCATAAGGCGGCACCCTTCGTGAACGTTACCGAAGAGAGGCATCGTACCGGATCGGGAGCCGGAACGCAATCCCCGCCCGGACGCCCGTTGTGGGCGAGCGCATTGGACAGAACTGGTGGCAAGCTGGGAGACTAAACACTTGCGTCTGTCTGCCTCCGGGGTGAACTGGTGGACCCGGGAACTCGCCGGTCTCATCGAGGCCAACAACAGCCGGGACAGGCTTACGCGCGGTACG
>JAEHDI010000770.1 GCA_016880505.1 Bryobacterales bacterium
CGGCGAAATGGTGTCAGTCCCCATTTTTCCAGTCCCCATTTTTCTCAAGACGCGCCTCCGCGGCGGAAGCGCAGGCGCAGATAGATGGCCGCCATCAGCAAGGTGGTGAGCGCGCCGAACGCCGTAATCGCCGAGGCGGAGACGTAACTCCAGACATTGACAAACACGCCGGCGCGGCTGGCCGTCTCGATCTCGATTTCCTGCTCGCCACGCGGCAGCAAGAGCGCCCACCGGCCCTCTCCCTCTTCGACCGGCGCCTTGGCATCCCGGCCGTTGATGCGGACGGCGATCGGCTTCTGGTTCATGACGAGCACCGCGCGGCCGGGGCTGCGGTAGCGAACGTCGAGACCGGTGGATTTCACGCTCGCCTCCAGAAGATCCGCGCTGAGGTGGAGCAGCCGCGCGGGCAGTTCGCCGCGGTCGAGAAACTGGTACCACGGCCGCTCCGACGCCAGCCGGTAGCGGCCCGGCGGCGCGATCACGCCATCCACCCAAACAGCAGGCCACAGCCGGCCGCCCCGATAGTAGTCGCGGTCTTCGTACGCGACCAGACGCAAGGGGGTGGGGCTTTCCACTTCCCAGCCGCCACCCCGGGTCTCGATGCGCGCCCGATGGGCCAAGGCCGCGCCGATCAGGCTCCAGTCCTGGCTGGCGACGGTGTACTCGGAATAGAGCGCCGCGCGTCCGGAGGCCGAGGCGGCCGCGAGCACCGTGAGCGCGAGTTCGGAGCCGGTGGCGCGCGCGGACGGGAGCGACGTGCCGCCGACGTGGCGGTCCGGCATCACGTTGATGTCGAACATCAAGCGGCTGGAGTCCGCCACCAGGCCACGGTAGGTCTCGGTAAAGCGAAGATACCGGTCCGGCGATTTCATCCAGTGTTCAGCGGGGTCTTCAACCTGCAACGTGAAGTCGAACTCCTTCATCAGCTCGACGATCCGGCGCGAGTTGACCCCGAGAGCCGGCCGCACGTACTCGGTGTGCAGGCTGTCGAGCATCGTGACGATTACTTCCCAGCCCTGCCGGCGCTTCAGCGGATCGAGCTCGCGGAGCACCCGGCGATGCCACTCCGTCACGATGTCCTCGCGGTACTTGAGGAACTGTTCGAGCGCCTTCGGATCGCGCTTGTGGTAGCGGGGCGAGCGAGGGTCGAACAGGAGCGCCGGGTCGAAGCCGGCCTGCCGTTCGAAGGCCGTGCGCACGTCGCGGTTCATCGGAATGAAACGGTCCGGCCGCAGGTAGTCGAGAAAGTCGGCGTCGTAGTTAAGCTCGGTCAGGTTGACGCCGTCCCACGCGTGGGCCTCCAGCGTCTGCTTCATCCAGTCCATGGCGGCGCGGAAGCAGGCGGGGTTCTCGAAGTTCATCGAATAGCGCCAGCCAACGCGGCCGTCAGCGCCCGAGGCGGTCCGTTCGCGCCACTCGGGGTGGTCCAGCCACATCTTCTCCGTCACCGCGGGGAAGACGAACCAGGCATACACGGCGATGCCGTTCCGGTGGCAGGCGCGGACGAATTCGCCATAGTCGAACTCGCGGCTGCGGGAGAAGGGCCAGGCGGCGGCGTAGATGACGCGAATGCCGGCCTGCCGCCAGGTGGCGGCGAGCCGGTTCAGGTTGGCGCCCTCGCGGAAGCTGGGGTCGAAGTACACTTCGAGCCGCGGACCGGACTGAAGGGGTCGGATGCGGAATGCCTCGGAAAGATACTCGGCGAAGTACGGATAGCGGCTGAGTCCGTCCGGCGTGTGCGGATCGAGCGGCGCGGCGAGGTAGAGATAACGGCCTGCGCCGTGCGAGCCGGAAAGCGCCAGCGTCTGCTTGCTCTGGAGATCGACCAGCAGTTGCCGCGAGCCCTCCGGCGGTGTGAACCGCTCCACCTGCGCCTCGGGCTGCCAGCACAGAGGCATCTCCGGGAACAAGACGTCCACGACGCCGGAGACCGGGATCTGCCTCCCCGTCCAGCGGAAACCGGCACGATCGAGCCACTCCTGCCGCCCCTCGGCGATGAGACGGCCACCGCGATCCAGATAACCGAGCACAATTTGCTGCTGCTCGGGCGACAGCCGGTGACCGGCGGCCTCGGGAACCACCAGGATCGTCTCCGGGTTTTTCGGAGGCCGAACGAATGCGCGCAGGGGAACGATCTCCGGCCGGTAGCCGAAGGTCTCGAGGATGCGGTGGTAGCTCTTCTCGTTGAGCGCCTCGCCACCCGCCGCTCCGGCGTTCGAGAGAATCCACGCTATCGCCGAGGAAAAGCGCTCACCGCTTTCGATGGGCCGGCGCGTCTCCTGCCGTCCTCGCCACCACGCGGAGACCTGCGTGAACCAGCCGGGCGCGCGCGCCTGTTGCGGGCGTTCCTTCAGAGTGTCAAGAACGGCCCAGCCGCCCGGAGGAGGCTGCACGGCAACGGTCACGGGACCGGATAGACGCGACGCGGAATACCGCTCCCCGGCGGGGCGTCCGGCGGAATCGAAGAGGCGCAGGCGCCAG
>JAEHDI010000771.1 GCA_016880505.1 Bryobacterales bacterium
CAATCTCACGACGCTCACTGATGATAAGGCAGCTCTTGCTCCCTATGACAGTATACTCATAATTTCGAAAAAGAGGGAGAATGATCCGGTTTTCATGGATACCATCAACCAGATGAATAACCTGGTGGATACCAGGACAATGGGAGGTATCCCGCAGCCGCCGCGATCGCCGTGGCGTTGTTGGTCGCGGGGTATGCCGGAGTGTATCTGACCACCCCGTTGGCGCTGGAGTGGCACCTCAGCACCTCCCTGGGGCGCATCTTTGCCCAGGTGTGGCCGACGGCAATCCTGGTGACACTGACTGCGCTACGCCCAGCCGAGGCGACGGCGCTGTTCTCGCGAGTCCGGCCCAGGAACGTACGGGGGAGACAGTGAGGCACCTCGGTAAAGCAGCGACGTATACCGCTGTCGGGCTCCTGGGTCTTCTGTTTGTCACAAACGTTTACCGGGCAGCCACGCAGTCCATCGCGCATGACGAGGCGTATACCTATCAGCTGTACCTGGCCACGCCGTCGTCGGATATGTTCCGTTCGTTCAACCCGAACAACCACTTCGTCGCGACGCTGCTAATGAAGTTGACAACGGGTCTGTTGGGCGCATCGGAATTAACGATGAGGCTGCCAAGTCTTGCGGCCGGAGCGCTCTACTTTTTCGTCGCTTACCAACTGTGCCTGTTGCTCTTCGGCGAGGGCTTGCTGCTTTTAATCTCGGTGACGTTGCTTGCTGCGAACCCTTTTGTCCTCGATTTTTGCGTCGCCGCCCGCGGTTATGGAATGGGACTGGCGTTCCTGTTCGCGGCCATCTACTGTCTGTTGCTGTACGCCTTCGAGCGCCGTTCGGAATGGAAGCTCCTGGTGTGGGGAGGGGCGGGGCTGTCGCTGGCGGTAGCGTCAAATCCGACGTTTTTCTTTCCGTCTTTGATGATAGCCGCGCTATTCGCTATCACGCTGCCGGTGCAAGCTGCTTCCCTGAAAAAAGAGAAACGACGTGGTGTGCGGGCTCATACGGCTTTCGCGGCCCGCATTCGGGAACTGCGACCGTTTCTGATCACAGTGGCTGCGTTAGCAATGGCATACTGGCTGTTCTCCCCCGCGAACCGGGCGCGCACACGGGGCTTCTACCGGCCTGTCAGTACTCTGGCTGCGTCGCTTGAGAGCATTGTCGAGGCCACGGTAGCGCACAACTCTGGTCTTGGTGGAATTAACGGTGGCACGTTATCCGCCTCCGGCTACGTGACATTTCTTGCACTCGGGTTGTTTCCGGCGGTGATAGCCGCAGCGCTCGCGCTGGCATGGAACCTGAAGCCGCGTTCTGCCCTCGCTACCGCCATGCTATGGGCATCCGGCGCCGTGGCCGGAAGCATCTTGCTTCACGTTGCAGGAGGCCCTCTTCTGGGTCTGCCGTACCCGGCCGACCGGACAGGCATTTATTTCCCGCCGCTGACAATGCTGAGTCTGGTTTGCATGGCGGAGGCGGTGAAGCGGTTACCATCGCCAGGGCGGCACGCCACAGTCCCCCTAGTGGCACTCTCGGCGTTCCTGGCTGTGCAGTACATGGTTCAGTTCAACTGGGATCGCTTCAAGGTCTGGCCGTATGACGCCGACTCGAAGCGTATCGTGGAGCGCCTTGGCTCTCTTCGAAACGGCCGCGATCGCCTAAGCGTCGGTCTGTCATGGCAACTCGAACCCTCGTTTAACTTCTACCGGGACACCCGGAAACTGCATTGGCTGCCCGCATTCGACCGCTCCGGCTTGGGAGGCGACTACGACTACTATGTCGTCATTCCGCAGGACAGGGCTGTCATCAAGGAACGAAACCTCACTGAGATCTTCAGAGGTCCGGCGTCCGGAACGATACTGGCGACGCGGCACTCCGCGCGGGCAGGGTCCTGACCTCGGTCGGCTATACTGAACCTCTGCCATGCTCGCTGTTCACATCGAAGACGGCAAGGTGGATGTCGTCCGGAAGCCGCGCCCACGGCGCCGGAAAGGACACGCGCTGATCCGCCTGGTCTGCGGTGGCATCTGCAATACCGACATCGAGCTGAGGCGCGGCTACTACGGCTTTCGCGGGACGCCCGGCCACGAATTTGTAGGCGAGGTGATCGAAACAGACAACCCGGCGCTCGTCGGCCGGCGAGTGGTGGGCGACATCAACTTGGCTTGCGGGTGCTGCGACTGGTGCCGGCGAGGGCTGGGCCGACATTGCCCGAACCGCACCGTGCTCGGGATCGTGAGACATCCTGGGGCTTTCAGCGAGTTCTTCACGCTGCCGGAAGGCAACCTGCACGTGGGTCCCAGCTCCGTATCCACACAGGAAGCGGTGTTCACCGAGCCCGTCGCGGCCGCTTGTGAGATCCTCGACCAGGTGCGAATCCCTCGGGACAGTGAGGTCGCGGTGCTCGGC
>JAEHDI010000772.1 GCA_016880505.1 Bryobacterales bacterium
GGTCTCCCGGGCGATGAAGTCCTTCTCCACAGCCCGCGCGGCCTCATCCTCGCCAAGGTAGGTTCCCACATCTGTGTCACTGCCGAGGAAACAGTCGTTGTAATACCCGACGCGCGCCCTCGGCACGATGTGAAGGACGTCGTCGAGCGTCAGCGGACGGACGGCTTCGGAGCCGAAGACCTCCTCTCTGTAACGGGCCGTACGGAGAGATGTCATGCGGCTCTTCGGAAGCACCTCCAATTGCTTCAGAACGATTTTCCGCTTGGCGCCCGAGTCCCCGTCGAGACCGTGCGAGGAGCTGTGCCACTCGCCCCACGCTCCGACGAAGCCGGCCTCAAGGAATGCAATCACGTCGGCGTTGGCCTCGAAGATGGGCTTCAATTGATCGAGGTGGCGGAGGATCATCTCTTTCGGCGCATCCTGGCCCTTCGCGGTGAAATCGTAGCCAAAGCGGAGGATCAGTTTGAAGCCCGCTTTGCGCGCAGCGTCGAAATCGCGGCGGAGCGTGTCGAGGAAAGCCGGTGAAAGATCCCCGTCACGGAAGCTGGAAATCTCGTACAACCGGCGGATGACCGTTTGATTCTTCAGGCGCAGACTCTCAAGCTGAACCGCCGAGAGGACAGATGAACCCGGGCGGCGGTCCGACAAGAGCAGTTGCGCGTAGAAACCCCTCTCCGGATTGGGGAAGTCCTCCGTGCTGGCGTCATACTCGACGACGCTGATCGGCCCCGCTCCCACGGCCAGTTGAGCCGCCACGCAGAGAGGCGCGATCAAACAACCAAGTGGCCTCATGGGACGTCACCGCCCCGCTTTCAGGATCTTCAGGGCGTTGTCGCGGTAGACCTGCTTAAGAACCTTGTCCGGCAATCCGAAGCCGTTCATGCTCCAGTGGTAACCGAACTGTTCGGATTCGTAGAAATGCTCATCAAGCGATTCGAGAACGCGGAAGGTGATGCGGTACATGCTCGTGTTATAGCCCATGTCCGTACCGTAGACGAGACGGCCGGCGTACTTTGCGTAAAACTTCGAGACGAATCGCGGAATCGTCGCCGTCTCCGCATAGCGGGCGGAGATATCCGCGTAAAGATTCGGATTGCGGTCGAACATCCCGCCGAGGCGGGTCAAGTCGTAGCAGAGGTTCGCAAAGTGACACACGATGAACTTTGTCTTCGCGTGTTTCTTCACAGCTCGTTCGATGATGTCGATCATGCCGGAGTGGCCGACGATACCGGGCTGATTGTCGAGCCGCCACTCGTATGCGTTCATCAGCCCGTCGTTGGTGTTGTCCATCTTCTCGTACATCCAGATGGGATCGGCGACGTGGATGTTGACGGGCATGCCCAGTTCTGCGCATTTCTCTAACAGCGGATCCATGCGGGCATCGTCGGGATGCATACCGTCTGCTCGGTTCTTCCCCCAGCCGAGTCCCTTACCCTTGTCGATGATTTCGCCGACACCACGGGCGCCCACACGGTGGCACCGCTCCAGTTCCTTGACGGCAGAAGCCGGGTATCCGGGCTCGTTGTAACCGGTATAGTCGAAGCCGCACCATAACTCGAAGCGGTCGGGATACTTGGAGTATTGCTTGTAGATCTCGTCGAACCTGGGGCCAACGGCGCCCGTCAACAGGACGGTCTTCTGGATGCCCACCTCGTCCATGTTTTTTACCCACTCGGCGATCTGCTCGGGCGTCTTGGCATAGTCGTGCGAGTGCATATCGATGACCGAGTACTTCGCTTTGGCGATCTGTGTCACCGGGATCTTGTAGATCGATTTCGGCCGGTAATCTTTCAATAGAATCTTCTCGGGAGAATCCTGGGCGCGGGCCGGTCTGCCCGGTCCGGGCACAAAGAGTAAGCCCGCCAGCATCAGCGCCGGAAGATGTCTGCAAAATCTCAAGTCCATGGTTCTCCAATTCCGGCCGCGTGAAACGGCACACGCTGCCTAATGCGCTAGGTTAGGCGCTCGCGCTCGGCAGTTCAAGTGGATGGTCAGAATTGGGGATACTGAAAGTAGATGCCTTTGATTGTGGGAACACTGGTTGCACGCCGAGACCGCGGCGAACGCATAGCTCTGGCTGCTGCGCTCTCGCTCCTTGGCTGGCTGCCCGGTGCAAGGGCTGCGGTCGGCACAACCAGGATCGAGCCGCACACCGAAGCGGCGTTCCAGACCTATGTGAAAGTAAGAGAAACCGCCCTGGAGCGCCGCACGCAAGGGTCCTCGTTCCTGTGGTGCGCTGAACGCGCGGAAAGACTCACCGCACTTCGCCGGTCTGGCGTGGTGATCGAGCCGGCTCGAGAGAAGGCTGTTACGCGAATCAACGATGGGTTGGTTCACGATTGGATCGGAGCTACTTTCATCCCCGGAGCGACGCTGGCGCGAACTCTGGGCTTTCTTCAGAACTACGACAATCACAAGAAGGTATATGCCCCGGAAGTGGCGGACTCTAAGCTCCTCGCCCATGATGGCGACCGCTATCGCGTCTTTCTGAGACTGCGAAAGCACAAGATCGTGACCGTGGTGCTTAATACGGAGTACGACATAAATTATTGGCGACTCAGCGCCACGCGCGCCTGGAGCCGCTCGTACAGCACCCGTATCGCGGAGGTTGAAGACCCGGGAACGTCGAGCGAAAAGGAGATGCCCCCCGGCGACGACCACGGCTTCCTATGGAGGCTGAATTCGTATTGGCGCTTCGAGGAGCGGGACGGTGGCACGTATGTCGAGTGCGAAGCGATCTCACTCTCCCGCGATGTCCCCATGCTGCTCAGCGGCCTGATCATGCCGATCGTCAAGGAACTCCCGGAGGAATCGCTCCGGAAGACC
>JAEHDI010000773.1 GCA_016880505.1 Bryobacterales bacterium
ATCGCGAAAGTAGAAGGCGCGGATGCCTCCGGCGTTCTTGTTCCAATCGGGCAGGCGCTGGGGTCCCGGCGAGGCGTGCTGGACTTTGTTCTGGCGCAGCCACTGATAGGCCTTGTCCATGTCGCTGACGATAATGGCAATGTGTTGGAACCAGCGGTCATTGCTACGAGCGTCGGCGGGCGCAGGACGGCCTCTTGGCGCCAGATACTCAGTCAGTTCGATGAACTCGTCTCCGAGACGCATTCGCGCGGTACGCAACCGCAGTCCAAAGACACCGTGCAGGTGCTCGAATTCCTCGCCGGCGACCTCTCCTTCGGAAACTTTTTCGAAAGAGAGCACCTTGGCATAGAACTCCACTGAGCGGTCGAGATCGGAGACCGTGAGACCGATCGAGTCCACCGCCGTGACCAGCGGCGACACGTCGTTGGCGCAAAGCGTCGACGCAAGCAGAACGAGAATGAGAAAGGTTCGCCGATGCATGTCCTAGCCCATCCGCTCGATGAGGTGCGCTCCCACACGCAAGGCATTGGCCATAATCGTCAGTCCCGGGTTGACTGCGCCCGATGACGGGAAGAAACTGGCATCGACGACGTACAGGTTGTCCAGGTCGTGCGCCTTGCAGTTCGCGTCCAATGCTGAAGTTTTCGGGTCGCGGCCGAATCGAATGGTGCCGTTCTGATGCGCCACGCCGGCCAGAGGAATTCGCTGTCCGAGATAGAGACTCCGCGCGAAAAGTCCCTGATGGCATTCATGCCCGTGCATGGGGCATTTGCGTTGTTGGTTCATCAGATCGCGGAGCTTTGCGATCAGCCGTTTGTGGCCCTCTTCGTTGTTTGGCGTGTAGGCGAGAACGATGTTTCCCTCGCGGTCCAGAGTCACGCGGTTGTTCGGATCCGGGAGGTCTTCGGACGTGAGCCAAAAGTCGAGTGAGTGGCTAGCCATCAGGTCGAGCGTGAAACCAGGGGCGATCGCCGGCGCGCCCGCCTTGAGGGTCTCGCCGTCCAACTTGCCTACGAACGAAATATGGCCCATGGGGTATTCCCAGTCTTTAGAGCCAAAGTAGAAGTCGTTCACTGAGAGCGTTTTCTGGAAGACAGTCGGATTGGGGCACTTCGAGATCGCCATCAGGACCGAGTTCACGTGACCCATGTAATGGCGTCCCACCACGCCGGAGCAGTTCGCCAATCCGCCCGGGTGCTTGTCGCCGGCGGAGCGCAACAAGAGCGCCGCGGAGTTGATGGCGCCGCACGAGACGGCCACGATGTCCGCCGAGAACTCCTCACGAGCGCCATTTCGCTTGACGATCACGCTTGTCACCTCGCGGCCGGATGGACTTGTTTCCAGCCGCTCGACGAAAGAGTTCGTCAACAACGTGACGTTGGGGTGTGAAAGAGCCGGATCCACGGCGACGACCTGCGCATCGGACTTCGCGTGCACGAGACACGGGAAACCGTCACAGGTGTTGCAGCGAATGCAGGGACTTGTATGCGGGGACGCTTCGTCGAGCATCACACCGAGCGGCGTGTGGAACGGCGTTGCGCCGTTGCGAGCGAAATCCTCGCTAAGCTGCTCGATCCGCGGTTCATGGCTGACTGCCGGATGCGGGTAGGGCGCGCCGGCAGGCGGCTCGGTCGGATCTTCGCCGCGCTGGCCGTGCACGTGGTATAGTCGCTCTGCTTCCGTGTAGTACGGTTCCAGCTCATCGTAGGAAATCGGCCAGGCCGGCGATACTCCGCCGTGATGGCGAAGTTCACCGAAATCCTCCTTGCGAAGACGGAATAACGCCGCACCGTAAAACTTCGTGTTGCCGCCCACCCAATAGTTGGTGTGAGGATGCAGCTCTTTTCCGTCGCGATCCCTCCATGTCTCCTTCGTCTGGTACTTGCCTTCGACGTTCACGACGCGGGGATTCCAGTTGTCTTTCTCGCGTGGAACGTAATCGCCGCGTTCCAGCAATAGGATTCGTTTTCCGGCCGGCGCCAGCTTATACGCAAGCGTTCCGCCGCCGGCTCCGGTTCCGATGACGATTACGTCGTAGTGGTTACTGGAAGACATTGACACATACCTCCCCGAGCGATCGCGTTTCACATTGCCGCGTAATTGCAGCGAAAAATACAGCGTTTATCGTTGTGGTGATGCAGTTTGGCGCAGAAGACGGCGTGGGCTCCCCGCCGAAACCGGTAAGCCGCGCTCGCCAGGAGCATCCCCAGCGGCGGTCCCGCGAAGTACACCCACAGCGCGGTCCACTCGTTTGCTGGGATCGCCGAACCGAGCGTCCGCGCAGGGTTAAGGCTCATGCCGGACAGCGGCGCCTCGAAGGTGATGAAGGCCGCCAGGAGGAGGCCGGCAAAGACGCCGGTGAACCTTGCAAGCCGCTTCGTGTTCGAAGCGAACAGGATCATCGACATCATCAGGAAAGAGATCAGCAGCTCCGCCCCAAATGCGATGCCCGGACCGCCCGCGCCCGGCACTGTTACCGCGTAATTGACAGCGGAGTGACGCAACGGGAGTCCGATTGCCACCGCCGCCAGAACAACCCCGAACAAACCGCCAACGAATTGCGCCGTTACATAGAAGATCGCGTCCCACCGCTGGATCTTGCCCAGAGACAGAAAAGTCAGGGTTACGGAAGGATTCATATGAGCTCCCGAACGCTTGCCCCATGGCGAATAGATGAGCCCGATCGCGGTGCAGCCCATCGCGACTCCAATCAGCAGACGGCGGAGCACCGGGCTGGCAATGGCCTGATGCAGCGATGACGAGGGGTGCTCCAGCAGCACGGTGAATACGCAGGCCGAGATCATGAAAAGGCCGAGTGCCGCACCTTCCATCAGATATTCCGGCCAGTGGTCTGCCAAGGCTTCATACCACCCACCGCGCAGGGCCGTCTGCTGACCGCTTGCCGTCGAAATCCGCATCCGCATGTGTAATGCCTCGCGCCGGGGCTGGTATTCCCCCCTGCGCGGGAATAAGTGAGTCCCGTCGCGGGATTTCATAAGGGATATGACCCTAACAGAGAGCAGTACGGCCCTGACTGAAACGAGCGTCCGGTTGCTCCATCAGGTGAAGTCGCTGCTGGAAGGAATGGACTCCAGAGCGTATGCGGAGTCGCCCCCGGCCATTACTCCGCATCGCGTGGGCGGGCACCTGAGGCACATCCTGGAGTTCTATGAATGTTTTCTTGACGGGGTGGCGGCGGGCCGCATCGACTACGACGCCCGCAAGAGAGACATTGCCGTCGAGACGGACTGCAGAGCGGCTCTGGCGAAGACGCGCGAAATCATGCTGCGGCTGCTGGCGAATGCTTTCGATGGCGACCGACCGGTGCATGTCCGGATGGAAGACGGCGATTCCTTCCTGGTGTCCTCGGTGGGACGTGAGCTGCAAGTCCTGAACAGTCACACTGTTCATCACTTCGCACTGATCGCACTGGTTCTGAAGGCGCTCGGCATTCCAGTGGAGCACGATTTCGGGATGGCACCGTCCACCTTGCGGTATCTGGCGGAGGCGTCGAAGTGTGCACGGTGAGCTGGGTCCACGAGGACGAGGGCTACCAACTCTTCTGCAATCGCGACGAGCGGATTACCCGGGCGCCGTCGCTCGGTCCCCGGATTGCGGCTCGAGCCGGAGTCCGGTTCGTTGCGCCGATCGACGGCGATTTCGGCGGCGCATGGATCGGGGTCAACGAATTCGGTGTGTCGCTGTGCCTGCTCAACGGTGCTCCTCGGCCGGCCGGAAGCGTGCTGGCGCCACGCAGGAGCCGTGGTTTGCTGGTCCTGGATCTGCTGAGCGCGACCTGTCTCGCCGAAGTCAACGAGCGTGTCTGGCGACGAGACCTCTCACCGTTTACGCCTTTCACCCTGGCGATTCTTGAGCCCAGCCTGCCTGCAGCCGTCGTCGAGTGGAACGGGCAAGAGACGGCCATCGTGCCGTACGGGGACCCATTCATGCCATTGGTGTCCTCGTCATTCGACCAGGCGGGTGTGCTGGCATCGCGACGCGAGGAGTTGGCCCGTGCGACCGGCTCCGTAGCAAGGCTTGACTCCGACGTACTCCACGCATTCCACAGGAGCCACGGCGAGCGGCCCTCCGCCTACTCTCCGTGCATGCATCGCGCGGACGCCCAGACTGTGAGCTTCACCCACGTTCGGGTGACGGAATCCGCGGTGACATTGACTTATACGCCGGCGGCTCCGTGCAGGCGACTGCCCGGAGAAGGAGTGACGCTCCCATGCCGCACCTGATTCTGATTGCTCTGGCGACCCTCGTCTCCGAAGATCTGACCTGCATCGGAACCGGCGTCTTGGTGGCCCAGGGGAAAGTCGGTCTCATCGACGGAATTCTGGCTTGTTTGGCTGGAATCTACATCGGGGATCTTTTGTTGTTCTTGGGCGGGAGGTGCATCGGCCGGCCCTTGATCCGCTGGCCGCTGTTTCGGAGGTTCGTCTCGCCGGAGCAACTCGATCGTGCGTCTTCATGGCTTTCCTCGAAGGGCGCGGCGGTCGTGCTTCTCAGTCGATTCACACCCGGTTTGCGGCTGCCGACCTACTTCGCTGCCGGCCTGCTGAGGACGAGGGTCTGGCAGTTCTCGATCTACTTCCTGCTTGCAGCGGCGATCTGGGCGCCGTTGGTGGTATGGCTTACCGTGGCCCTCGGTGGCTCGGTGGTCCGCACGGCCCTATTTGCGGGCGGAAAGAGCTCGATGGCGATTATCGCGATCGCTGTGCTTTGGATCGGACTACGCAAGCTGCTGCCGCTGCTGTTCGGGTTTCGCACTCGCAGGAGACTCGCCGGTTTTCTGAAGCGAAAAGTTTGCTGGGAGTTCTGGCCGCCTTGGGCTGCTTATCTCCCGCTGATTCCCTATCTCGCCCTGCTGGCGCTCAAGCATCGCTCGCCGACCCTGTTCACGGCTGCCAATCCGGGTATGCCGTCCGGCGGTTTTATTGGCGAATCCAAGTCAGATATCCTCGAGCATCTGGACCGAACGCCGGGCATTGTGGCCACGTATACCCGAATCCCGTGTTCGCTGGAGCCCACTGCGCGCATTAGGAAGGCAATCGCATTCCTCGAGCAGCACGGTTTCTCGTTCCCTGTCGTCCTTAAGCCGGATGTTGGCGAACGCGGTTCGGGCGTGGCCATCATCCGCTCCCATGGCGAAATGGAATCCTATCTGGAAGCGGCCATCGGCGACACGATCCTGCAGGAATACATCGAGGGATACGAGTTCGGCGTCTTCTATTACCGGTATCCCCTGGAGCCAACCGGACACGTTCTATCGATTACCAAGAAACGGTTTCCGGAGGTCATCGGAAATGGCCGGAACACTCTCGAAGAACTGGTCCTAAAAGACGACCGAGCGGTCTGCCTGGCTTCCACGTACTTGGGCCGTATCGGGCGTTCCGCTCACGAAGTTCCGGCTCCGGGAGAAGCGGTCCGCCTGGCCGAACTCGGATCGCACTGCCGCGGTGCGGTCTTCTTGGATGGCAGCCGCCTGATCACCCCGGCACTCGAAGCCGCGATCGACAGGATCAGCAAAAGTCATCCCGGCTTCTTCTTTGGCCGGTTCGACATTCGCGCACCCTCGATCGACGCTTTTAAGGAAGGCCAACCGTTCAAGGTCATCGAATTGAATGGTGTGACCGCTGAAGCCACCCATATTTACGATCCCGCAGTCAGCCTGCTTGATGCCTACCGCACGATGCTGACGCAGTGGCGCATCGCTTTCGAGATTGGCGCGATCAACCGCGGACTTGGCGCGGCCCCGATGACAGTAGACGAATTCGTCCGCCTGATATGGAAGCGGGTGCGCCGGACAGGTGACGGCAGCGTGCGGATGGCGCCGGACCGGCGAGTGATTCATGCGTGAATACTCCATCCTCGGGATCGAATACCTGGCTATCGCGGTGGAGATCGCCGCTGCAGCGATAATTGCCCTGGCGGTAGCCGAAGCTGCGGTGCGCGCTGCGCCGCTCTTCGTTCGCCGCAACACCCCTCAGGACGCCAAGGTCGATCTGCGTCTCGCTCTAGGCCGCTGGCTGGCGGTCGGGCTGGAATTCGCACTCGCCGCTGACCTCCTCCGCACCGCAATCGCACCGACCTGGAACGACATCGGCCAACTGGCTGCAATTGCCGTGCTGCGGACAGCACTCAACTTCTTCCTGGCAAAAGAAATCGAACGAGCGTAGGGCCGGATTCACCCGGCCTCACGTCGTTCAACTCATCCGAGGCGGCCAGCCATCGGCGTTACCGCCCGATGCCGCACGAGCGGCAGTTGGTTGCGGTGAAGGAAAAGCAATGCAGCCGAGCAAACGAACACGAGAACGGCCAGCGCAAAAAGCTCGCCATGATCGTCGACGGCCGGGAGCGCAATGCCGAGCTTCGTCAGGTGGCTGAAGATGGCTCCGCCCATAGTGCCCACGGACAGCACGGCGCCATAGACGACTGTCCGAGGCACAAGCAGCAGGATAGACGCGATCAGTTCCACGACGCCGCTGCCGATCCGTCCCCAGGGCTCGGCGCCGAGCGTAGTGAAGATGTACACCGATTCAGCCGCACCGGTGAACTTGAAGAACAGCGTTTGCAGCAGAATCACCGCCGCGATCACTCGCAGCGTCCAACTCAGAAGTGTGAGACGTTTGTTGCGGATCATATTTTCCCCAGTGAAAATTGAGAAACTCGGTGGCCTCGACTTTACCGAGATACCGCTCCAAAAGC
>JAEHDI010000774.1 GCA_016880505.1 Bryobacterales bacterium
GCGTGCAAGCCGACGCGGCCAGGCTGCCGGTGCATGATCTCCGACGCGATCGTCGATTGCCATCTGAAAACGATGCTGCGCCTGGGCGTCGAGTACGACGTGCTGCCCCGGGAAAGCGAAATCCTGCATCTGAAGTTCTGGGCGACGGCGTTCGAGCTGTTGAAGGAGCGAAAAGGGATCTACTTCGAGACAGAGGGCAAGAACGCCGGTTGCTGGGTGATGCCGGCTACGGCGTTTTCCGAGAGCGGCGGAGAAGAGGACAGCAAGGTCATCGTGCGCTCGAACGGCACGGTCACCTACGTCGGCAAGGACATCGCGTACCAGCTTTGGAAGTTTGGTCTGCTCGGCAAGGACTTTCACTACCAGCTGTGGATGCGGTATCCGGACGGGCGGACGTTGTGGGTCTCGACCGACGAGCCTAGGAACGGAAACGCACCGGAGTTCGGCCACGCCTCCTGGGTGTACAACGTCATCGACTCGCGGCAGGCCTATCTTCAGGACGTGGTGGCCGCGGGCCTGCGGGCGCTCGGGTTCAACGACCAGGCGGAGCGCTCGATCCACTTCTCGTACGAGATGGTGGCGTTGTCTCCGGGAACCTGCGCGGAGATGGGCATCGAGCTTTCCGAGGAAGACAGGAAGCGGCCGTACGTCGAGGTGTCCGGGCGGAAGGGACTCGGTGTGAAGGCCGACGACCTGGTGGACAAACTGACCGAAAAGGCGCTCGAAGAGGTGGACTCCCGGCATCCGGAGGCGCCGGTCGAGGAACGGCGGAAGGTGGCGACGCAGATCGCCGTATGCGCGCTGCGGTACTTCATGCTGAAGTACACGCGAAACGCGGTGATCGCCTTCGATTTTGGCGAAGCGCTCAGCTTCGAGGGCGAGACCGGACCGTACGTGCAGTATGCCGCCGTACGGGCGCGAAACATCCTGAGGAAACTCGCCGAAAAAGGCGAAACACTGCCGGACTTCGCGAAAGATCTGGATGAGGCGGCGATGAAGCGCCAGCTTGCGTCGGAAGATTTCTGGCAGCTCGTGCTGGCGATCTCAAAGGCGGATTCGGCGGTGGAGCGGGCGATCTCCTCCGGGGAACCGGCGCACGTGGCGAAGTACGCCTTCCAGCTTGCGCAGGCGTTCAACAACTTCTATCACGAGTATCCGGTGCTGCACGAGCCGGATCGAGAGCGGAAGACGTTCCTGCTTTGGATGACGGACTACTTCCGCTCCCAATTGGAGCGGACTCTGGAAGTCCTCGGCATCGAAGTGCCGGCGTACATGTAATGGCCGCCGCGGAGGCGTAAAGATCGGAGCGCTAGACTAAAGATGGGGAGAGAAAAGATGGCAGCGAAGAATTCCTTTGGTGCGGCGGCGAGCTTGCGCTCCGGAGAGCGCTCGTATCGAATCCATCGCCTGGACGCGCTGGAGAAGTCGGGGTACGGGAGCATGGCCCGGCTGCCGGTCTCGATCCGGGTGCTGCTCGAAAACCTGTTGCGGCACGAAGACGGGGTGACGGTCAGGCCGGAAGACATCGAATACGTCGCGCGCTGGAACGGCAAACCGGAGCCGAAAGAGATCAGTTTCATGCCGGCGCGGGTGCTCTTGCAGGACTTTACCGGGGTTCCGGCGGTGGTGGACCTCGCCGCCATGCGCGAGGCGCTGAAAGCGATTGGCGCCGATCCGAAACTCGCCAACCCGTTGCTGCCGGCTGACCTGGTGATCGATCACTCGGTGCAGGTGGATCACTTCGGAACGCCGGACGCCTTCCAGCTAAACGCAGTGATCGAGTTCCAGCGGAACCGGGAGCGCTATGAATTCCTGCGTTGGGGACAGTCGGCGTTCCGCAACTTTCGGGTGGTGCCGCCGGAGACGGGCATTGTGCATCAGGTGAACCTGGAGTACCTGGCGCCGGTCGTGTTTTCGGCTCAGACCAACGGCACGGCGTGGGCCTACCCCGATACCCTCGTGGGGACCGACTCACACACAACCATGATCAACGGCCTTGGCGTGGTGGGCTGGGGCGTCGGGGGCATCGAGGCCGAGGCGTGCATGCTCGGCCAGCCGATATCCATGCTGCTGCCGCTCGTGGTGGGATTCAAGCTGCACGGCAAGCTGCGGGAGGGAGTAACAGCGACCGATCTGGTGTTGACGGTGACCGAGATGCTGCGGAAAAAGGGCGTCGTCGGCAAATTCGTCGAGTTCTACGGGCAGGGGTTGAGCGCCCTGAGCCTCGCGGACCGCGCGACCGTGGCGAACATGGCGCCGGAGTACGGGGCGACAATCGGCTTCTTTCCGGTGGACGAGGAGACGCTACGATATCTGCGTCTCACGAACCGTCCGGCGGAAGTAATCGCCCTGGTAGAGGCGTACACGAAAGAGCAGGGAATCTTCCGCACGGACTCGACGCCGGACCCGGTGTTCTCCGACACCCTGGACCTTGACCTGGCCTCGGTAGTCTCGTCGCTGGCCGGACCGAAGCGGCCGCAAGATCGCATTGACTTGCCGAACGTGAAACGAAACTTCCTGTCGACGCTGGGAGCGGAGCCGAAGAAAGCGCGGGTGAGTTTGGACGGCGCCGAGGCGACGGTACAGGACGGGTCGGTCGTCATCGCTGCGATCACGAGCTGCACGAACACGTCGAACCCGTCGGTGCTGATCGCGGCGGGCCTGGTGGCGAAAAAAGCCGTGGAGCGCGGCCTGGAGACGCCTCCCTGGGTGAAAACTAGTCTCGCGCCGGGATCGAAAGTCGTGATCGACTATTTGCGCGAGGCGGGTCTGCTCGACTATCTGGAGCGGCTGAAGTTCCACCTCGTAGGGTTCGGCTGCACGACGTGCATCGGCAACAGCGGACCGTTACCGGAGCCCGTGGCGCAGGCGGTGCAGAAGGAAAAGCTCGTCGTTGCTGCGGTGTTGAGCGGTAACCGGAACTTCGAGGGCCGCATCAACGCACTGGTGAAGGCGAACTACCTGGCTTCGCCGCCGCTGGTGGTGGCGTACGCGCTCGCCGGGCGGGTGGACGTAGATCTTCAGAACGAACCGCTCGGGACGGGTAAGGACGGGCTCCCGGTCTACCTCCGGGACATCTGGCCGGCTAACGAGGAAGTGCGGGCGGCGGTCGGACAGTTCGTCAACAGGGAGATGTTCGGCCGGCAGTATTCGGCGGTCTTCGACGGAGACGAGCAGTGGAACTCGATCCGGGTGACCGGCGGCGAGATCTACAAGTGGGATGACGCCTCGACGTACATCAAGAGGCCGCCGTACTTCGACACGCCAGTCGATCCGGCGACCTCAGTCGGCAACCTGCGAGGCATGCGCATTCTGGCGATGCTCGGGGATTCGGTGACGACCGACCACATCTCGCCAGCGGGGTCGATTCCGGTGGAAAGCCCCGCGGGGCAATACCTGGTCGGACTGGGCGTTCAGCCGAGGGACTTCAATTCGTACGGGGCCCGGCGCGGGAATCACGAAGTGATGGTGCGCGGGACGCTTGCCAACATCCGGCTCAGGAACCAGCTTGCGCCGGGGACCGAAGGCGGCTGGACGGTGCACGTGCCGTCGGGCGAGAAGATGTGGATCTACGACGCCTCCATGCGATACCAGAAAGAGGGCGTGCCGCTGATGATCATGGCAGGGAAGGAGTACGGCTCCGGCTCTTCACGCGACTGGGCGGCGAAGGGTGTGGCGCTGCTCGGCGTGAAGGCAGTGATCGCGGAAAGCTTCGAGCGGATCCACCGTTCGAATCTCGTAGGAATGGGCGTGCTCCCGCTTGAATTCCCGGCGGGCGAGAGCCGGGAGTCGCTCGGGCTGACGGGCACGGAGACATTCCACATCGAAGGCGTGAAAGAAGCAGTGGCCGGCGGGCGGCGAGCGACGGTGCGGGCGGTGGCCGCGGACGGCAGCGAGAAAACCTTCCAGGCGGTTGTGCGCGTGGATACGCCCCGCGAAGCGGACTACTACCGTTATGGCGGGATTCTGCCGTACGTGCTGCGGCAACTGGCGGCCGGAGCGTGAGACGGCCGGTTCGGACGTGCCTGGCGCTGGCGGCGCTCGCGTCCGTGGCGTTCGGCCAGGCGAAGTCCTGGCGCGGCTGGGACACCTACCACGTCATCATGTGGTCCACCGGCGCCCCGAGGGACTGGGGCACGTGGATCAACCGCCTGCGTGAGATCGGCTTCACTGCCGAGGAACTGACGGCGGGCCGTGACGCCGGTCCGTTCACGGTGAACAATTTCGGATTCTACGTCGAGAACCTGGTTTCCGAACTGGCCTACCTTCATAGCCGGAAGCCGCTGTACGACGCGGACTGGCAGGGCTATACAACTACCCGCGACAAGAAGTATCTAGTACGAAATCCCTGCTTTCATGACCCGGACTACTGGCCCACGGCCAAGTCGCGCGTGCAGTCGCTGGTGCAGCCCTATGCCGGCCGGGCTCCGCTGCTGCACGACCTTCGGGACGAGCTCTCGCTGGGGTCGTTCGCCTCGCCGATGGACTACTGCTTCGGGCCGCACACGCTGAGCGAGTTTCGCGACTGGTTGAAGTCGGAATACGGCACGCTCGAAGCGTTGAACGCGGAATGGGAGACGCAGTTCCCGTCGTGGGATTCGGTGATGCCGATGACCACGTACGAGGTGAAAGACCGGGAGCGGGCGGCGCTGCCGGCGGGCAAGCTCGAGAACTATGCTCCATGGTCGGATCACCGCGCGTTCATGGACTTGACCTTTGCGAGGACACTCGACCGGTTCCGGGGATATATCCGGGAGATTGACGATGCGACGCCCGTAGGCGTGGAAGGCACGCAGATGCCGAGCACGTGGGGCGGGTACGACCTGTGGCGGATGTCGCAGGCGATCGACTGGGTGGAAGCCTACGACATTGCTTCGAGCCGCGAGGTGTTCCGCTCCTTCCTGCCGGAGGGAACGCCGATCCTCTGCACGCTGTTCGGGAGCGACTTCCCGCGGCTCAAACAGAAGGTCTGGTGGCGGCTGCTGCACGGCGACCGCGGCATCCTGGTATGGGACGACGAAGAGAGCCGGAGCGTCCTAAAGGACCAGGATGGGATGCCGGTGACCGACCGGGGCAGGGGACTGGCCGAGATTATCGCCGGGGTGAAGCCGGTGGCGCCCCTCCTTCTCGGCCTGAAGCGCGTGGACGACAGGATCGCGGTCCACTATTCGCAGGCGAGCATTCGCGCGCACTGGATGTTCGATTCCCGCGAGGACAGAGACACATGGCCGCGGCGGTTCTCTTCGTACGAGGCGACGTGGTCACGGATCGCCCGGGTGCGGGACAGCTTCGTCCGGGTGATCGAGGACCTGGGGCTCCAGTACAACTTCGTTTCATATGAACAGTTGGAGGACGGCGAACTGCTGCGGGGCGGGTACAGGGTGCTGCTCCTGCCGCAGTCGGTGGCGATGTCTGAGAAGGAGTGCCGGGCGGTCGAGGAGTTCGTCCGGCGGGGCGGCACGGTGATCGCGGACAACATGACGGCCACAATGGACGCGCACTGCCGGCGGCTGCCGAGGGGGCAACTCGACGGGCTGTTTGGGATCGAGCGGACGAGTGTGGGCTGGAGCGCGGCGCCCCTGAGCGGGTATCTGATGCACCCGGATGCAGCAGTCGATCCGCTGGAGGGATTCGAGCCGGAGATCCGCGTGACCTCGGGTGCGGCGCGGGAGACGACGGCCACGAACGTACCGGTCGTGATCGGGAACCGCGTCGGAATGGGGCGGACGATGTATCTTAACCTCGACATGCATCAGTACGGCAAGTTGAGGCTGACGCCGCCGAAGGGCCAGGCATACACGGAATTGTTCGAGCGGTTGCTCCTGGAGTCGCGGATTGAAGCGCCGGTGAAGGTCGTGGATGCGGCCGGCGGAAAACCCGTGCCGGGCGTCGAGGTGTGGCGATACACGGGGAACGGTGGGCAATACGCGGCGGTGATGCGAAATCCGGAGTTTAACGTGTCCTCCCTGGCGGAGGCAGGGTACCCGGACAACGCGGAACTGGAGAAAACCGTTCGCGTGCGGATCACGGTCCGGGGAACGAAGAAGCTGACGGATGTGCGGGGCGGCGTCAGCGTGAGCGGCAATGCGATCGAGATGGATCTGGAGCCGTGGAGCCCGGTAATTCTGAAGACAGAGCCCGGCGCCGTCGAGCGTGGGCCTAAGAGCGGGCGTCCGCGGCCGGTGGGGCGGGAAAGGTGAGGGTCAGAGGTCCTCGTAAGGCAGGACGCGGAGGAATTCGGCGACCGTCGCGTAGCGGTCCGGGTCGGGATTGAGGATCAGGTCGTCGTATTCGGGGTTGAGAGGCTCGAGACGTATCCCGGTGTGCTCCCAGGAACCGTCCTCGCGGTGGGTCTTGGTACTGGTGTAGCGCTTGATGGTGAACTCACCGCCACCGGCCGAGGCGCCGCGGTTCCAGACGAGCATCCATCTTCCTTCGCGCGAGCCACCGTGGTAGGGGCGGAACACACACAGGCAGCCGTCCGGGATCGCCGGTTCCATCGAGCGCCCGATGATATGCGCGACGAACAGATCACTCTCCGGCCGCATTCCTTCCGGAACAGGCGCGAAGCCTTCGGGCTCCACTTCCAAGTCCTCGCCGAACTTTCCGGCCGCGGCTCGGAGTGAATAGATCGGAAGGCTGGACCGGCCCGACGCTCGGCCGCCCTCGACGTGCCTTTGATACGCGCGATTCAGCGCCTTCTCGGGGTCCGCAATGATGATGCCCTCTCGTTCGGTGATCCGGAGAGCGTTCGAGAAGGAATCCTCCAAGGACCTCAAGAACGTTTCGGCCCCCATTTCCCGGCTGTGGCGGAGAAAGTCGTCGTCGAGGAGCCGCAGCAGCTCGACGTCGTCGGGATCGGCGATTCTGTCCCAGTCCGGGCGAAGCTTGAGGTAGAGTCGATCATCAGACGGGTCAAGCAGGAGCACGCCGGCGTTTGCCTTCTGCCGGCCGGGCAAGGCGAGCTCAAGCAGCAGGTACTGCGCCTTCCGTGCGTACACGACGGCTGATGAGGGCATTCACAAGATATTATCGGATGGAAAGAGCAAAAGGTTAGGGTGTCTTCGGGAAATACCCCTTGCGGGCCCGGACTTTCACGTTTGGCAGCCTGACATCGACGCGGATGTTGCGGAAGGTTCGCGCGGTGTCGGTGGCGTCAGGCACGTAGCGCAGAATGTACTGGGTGGTTACCTCGCCGGCGAGGGCAGCGACGGAGTCGAAGATGCCCTTGGCGATCTCCGCGGCGTACTGGCCCGTGCCGACCTTCAGTGCATAGTTGCCTTCGTCGGACGGAGTGGAGAGGAACCCGGAAACGTCGGAGTACAAACCCTGAAGCGGGTACTCCACGCGCCCGCCGGTATCCTCCGCGAGACGCTTGAGGTTCTGCTCGCCTTCGCTGTTGAAGCCGAAGGCGACGGTACTCATTCCGTAGATGGTGATGAGGTTTCGCTGCGCGAGCTCGAGCACTTCCTGGATGCTGTGTTTGCTGGCGGAGTCGTGGCCGTCGCCGATGACGATGAGAACGCGGCGGGGTTCGATCGGCTCGCCTTCGACCAGGCTCCGGCGGGTGCACGCCATGTAGATCGCGTCGTAGAACGCCGCGCCGCCGCCGGGCTTCAGCTTACGGATCTTTTCTACGATCTTCTCCGAGTCGCTGGTGGTGTTCACCTGTAGCTCGGCGTCGTTGCCAAAAGAGATCAGGTAGCCGCTGAAGCGCGGGTCTCCCGGCAGGAGGTTGAAGACGAGCTCGAGCGCCGCTTCCTGAAACTTTGCCCAATGGAGCCGGGAAGCGTTGCTCAGGTCGAGCAGGAAGCCGACGACGACGGGCTGGCTGCGCTCGCGGCTGAAATAGAGGACCTTCTGTAGCTTGCCCTCGTCGAAGATGCGAAAGTCCTTCTGCTCGAGGTCGGCAACAAAGCGGTCATTCTGATCGGTGACCGTGACAGGTACGACCACCTCGTTGACGTCAATCTTGATCGGCGCAGGCTGGGCATGCCGGCCGGAGACGGGCGCCGCCGCGGACGGCGGCTTCGCCTCTTGTGCCGCGAGAGGCAACGCGAGACACCCTGCAAGTACGATGCGCCCCAGCATCCTAATACCCAAGTATACCGTGTGATGGTGCGGGCCGGAGCCACGTCCGTGCTCGTCAGCAGCTTGGACGGTGCCTCCAGTCCCAAGGTTTCCGGTTTCGAGCTTACCGTTGCACCCGGCCCGAGCCGCCGCTCTTGAGCAGCGAATTCACCTCGTCCGCGGTGAACCGGCTGAAGTCACCTGGAATCGAGTGCTTCAGGCAAGAGGCGGCGACGGCGAACTCTATTGCATCCTGGTGCGAAGGCAGGTTGAGCAGCCCGTAGATGAGGCCGCCGGCGAAACAGTCGCCGCCGCCGACCCGATCCACGATATGGGTGATGTCGTAGTGGCGGCTGACAAGGAAGCCGGTACCGTCGTTGAGGCACGCCGACCAGCCGTTGTGCGATGCGCTCTTGGATTCGCGCAACGTGATAGCGAGCATCTTCAGGTTCGGGAACTGGGTCATCACGCGGGTGGTGAGGTCGTGGAAGTGGGAGACCTCCAGCTTGCCGGCGTGAACGTCAGCCTCGGCCTGGACGCCAAGCGCCATCTGGCAGTCCTCTTCGTTGGCGATGCCGATGTCGACGAACTTGACGAGCTCGGTCATGACCTCCTTGGCCGTCTTGCCGTACTTCCAGAGGTTCTTGCGGTAGTTGAGGTCGCAGGAAACGGTGAGCCCCTTTGCCCGCGCCTTCTGGACGGCCTCGAGAGCAAGGTCCGCCGCGCTCTGGCTGATCGCGGGGGTGATGCCGGTCACGTGGAACCAGCCGGCGCCGTCGAAAGCCTTGTCCCAGTTGATGTCCCCGGGTTTGGCGAGGGCGATGGCGCTGTTCTCGCGATCGTAGACGACCTTGGAAGGTCGCTGATTTGCGCCTGCCTCGACGAAGTAGATGCCGAAGCGGCCCTTGCCGCGGACGATCGAGGAGGGGTCGACACCGAAGCGGCGCATCTCGCCGATGAAGGCATCCGAGATCGGGTTGTTTGGGGGCAGGACGGTGACATAGCGCGCGGGAACGCCGAAGCCGCCGAGCGCGACGGCCACATTCGCCTCGCCGCCGCCGAAGGTGGCGACGAACTGTGGGGATTGAAGAAAGCGCTCGAAGCCCGGAGGGGCCAGACGCAGCATGATTTCACCGAAGGTAACGACGGTCTTGGACATAACGGTTAAGAAGTCTCCTATTGCGAAGTCGGCAAAACGGCGACAACCTCCACGGCGAAGCTGGCGTCGAGGCCGGGCAGGCCCTCAAAAGGCAGCATCGTACTGGCGGGGGGATTGTCCTTATCATAAAACTCGAAGCGCACTTTCCGCACGAGGTCTCCGACTGCGTCGGAGAGGGGATAGATGCTCGACATGGCGACCTGACGGAGCGAACCGCCGGCCTGTTCCAGGTCGCGGCCGAGCCGCTGGAAAGCGAGCCTGGCGTCGTCCGGCTGGAAACGGAACGCCAGCCTGCTCCCGGACAGCAAGAGTTTCGGCGCCCCCACCAGCGCAATTTGCGAGTAGTTCGGAGATTGCGGCAGGCCGGGAGGATTCAGCAGGCGAAGCGGTGCGCCGGCGGGCGCACGAAGGCGCGCGACGGCCTCGCACTCAGCGATCGCCCTGGCGGGCGCGCGCAGAATCTGCACGAAGTTCCATTCGGCTTTCGGGAACTGCGCCGCGGCGATCTCGCGGACGGCGTTGACGTCCTGAAGCGAGCTCAGGAAACACGTGGCACGGAGAACGTCCTCGGGTTGGGCTCCGGCGGCCTTCACGGCGTCGGCCACGCCGGCGATCGACTTTCGGGCGAGCGGAGCCACGTCGAGAAGCATCTCGCCAGAGCTCGCCGCCTGCCCGGAGATGAAGGCGATGCCGTGCGGATTCTCCGTCTTCTTCGCGACGCCGGTGGCCTCGATCACGACCTGGGCGCCTTCCATCGGGAGAGCGCCGACCTGAACCACGCTGAGCACCGGAAGCGGCAGGCGGCGCTCGGTGAACGACTCGCTCACAATCGTTTGGACGCGCCGCATATCTCCGGTGCCGGCGACGAAGGCACGGAGTTTCACGATGGCGCCGCGGCGAGCGGTGCGCTGAAGAGCCTTGAGCGCATCCCGGACCTGCTGGGAGAGCAGTCCTTTGGGCATCAGCGGGGAGACGTCGAAGAAGATCCGGCCCGTATCCGCCTGAATGATGGCCGGAGGATCTTTGGGCAGCTCGAGGGTCTGGGTGATCTCTTCCTTCTCGCCTTTCCCTTTCTTCTTTTGGGCGAACATTACGGCGGGGAGGATCGCGGACAACGCGAAAAGTACGAGGACGAGGACGGCCGGTTTCCGCATCGCGTTTCGGACACGATTGTATCAGAAGTGGCTGTATCGAAAATGGCTTGTCTCGACCAGTCCAATATGGTATGGTCTGGGTGGAGAGTGTCATGCTTCCCGCGCCGGTGCTGGATCCCGAATCCGAAGTGCCTCTGTATCGACAGCTCCATGGGCACGTGCGCGAGCTGATCGGAACGGGCCGGCTGAGGCCCGGTGACCGGTTGCCATCCACGCGGGACTTGGCTGGCCATCTTGGCCTGAATCGGACCACCGTCTCCGCCGCTTACGAACTGCTCGAAACGGAGGGGCTGATCCGAGGGCACGTCGGACGCGGAAGTTTTGTGACCGGCAGCGTTCCGTCCG
This sequence comes from Bryobacterales bacterium, assembly GCA_016880505.1. GTDB lineage: Bacteria > Acidobacteriota > Terriglobia > Bryobacterales > Bryobacteraceae > JAEHDI01. The sequence goes on from JAEHDI010000774.1 coordinate 10,729, forward strand.
AATCGTCCGGCCTCGACTGGGCAGAAGTGCTCGAATCGTGGGACCGCGGTTCGCTTCCCCAGCCTGCGGCGGCGCCCGAAGAAATGATCAGCTTCGCGACGTCGCGGCCCGCCGACCATTTGTTCCCGATCGACGAGTTTCGCGCGACGTGCAGGGAAGTGGTTGCCGCGGAAGGTGCGGCGGCGATCCTGCAGCTCGGCTCTCCTAGCGGCTACGGACCGTTGCGGGACTATCTGATCGACGAAGGCCGCGGGGAAGGGGTGGCCGGGGCGGGCGACGACGTCGTCGTCACTAACGGATGCCAGCAGGCGATGGACCTGATCCAGCGCGTACTCTTGCGCCCCGGTGACACGGTGCTGCTTGAGGATCCGGTCTACCCGGGAGCGAAAAGCGTGTTCGCGCGCGCAGGGGCGCGCGTCGTCGGAGTGCCGGTCGGAGCCCAGGGCATGGACCTCGAACATCTGGAGCGCGCGATAGCGCGGGAGAAGCCGCGGCTGCTGGTGGTGACGCCGAATTTTCAGAATCCAACGGGAGCGACTCTTCCGCTGGCGGCGCGGCGGACGATTTTGGAGATGGTCCGGGAAGCCCGCGTGGTCCTCGTCGAAAACGATATCTACGGAGCACTGCGATACGAAGGCGAGCCGCTGCCGACGCTGAAACAGCTCGATGACACGGGCGACACCGTGCTCCTGCGCAGTTACTCGAAGCTGGCCTTTCCGGGCCTGCGGGTAGGCTGGGTCACCGGACCGCACGCGCTGTCGGGGAGGCTGGCGGAGGCAAAGCAGTTCACCGACCTCCACTCGGATCAGCTTTCCCAGGCCGTGCTCCTGCGATTTGCCGAGTCGGGCCGGCTGGCGGCGCACCGCGCGCGGATTGTAGCGGCGGGGGCGGAGCGGCTGTCGGCGGTGATCGAGGCGTGCGGGCGCTATCTGCCGGAAGGGACCCGGCTCACGCGGCCGCAGGGCGGAATGAATTTGTGGGTCCGGCTGCCGCAGCCACTCGACGCGGGAGAACTGCTGGCGCGGGCGCATCAGGAGAACGTGAGCTATTTGCCGGGGAAGTACTTCGAGGTCAGCCGTCACGATCCCGGCGGTTTGCGGCTGAGTTTCGCGGGACTTACGCCGGAGAAGATCCGCGCGGGCGTCGCCATTCTGGGCGGCATTTTTTCAAATGAATTGGAGCGGGCGCGGGCGTCGCGTCATTTTGACCCCGCGCCAGC
>JAEHDI010000775.1 GCA_016880505.1 Bryobacterales bacterium
CAAAGGGCGTCAAGGAAGTCGAAACGCGACTCCTGAAACAAGCGTGTTGGCCACGCCCCCCCAAGTCGCGCGTTGTGACTCCATCCGGGCGGGTGTTCCGCGGAATCATGGAAACGGTTTGGCTTTGCGTGGTGGTCAGGAGACGTTATGTCGTTCAGTACCTGATGTTGTAGCGTTTTCCCAAGCGGACAGTTGACCCATCTGTTTTGGTTCAGCCTGAAATGGACAGAGGGCGCTCTCCGTTAGTGAGTATTCCGCCCTTCGGGCGGGGATTTTCAAGGCATCGGGGTCTTTCGATCCGATGAAGGTTTGGCGCAGCGCAACGAGTTGGTTCCGGCGCTGCCGATCATCGTCTCGATGAGCCCGCTAGGCTATCCCTCGGCAGGGTTGCTTCCCGGCAGTGCCCGCTTCCGTTTCACCCGGCAAGAGCATTGTAGCTCAGGTTCGCCCAAACAACCGGTCCGTCGCCGATGGCCAGTGTCCGAGTAGGGCGTTTTCGATTCCGTATCCAAAGTAACTTGCAGTGAAGACACCACGAGCGGAAGCGAACTCGGCCAAGAAAGGAGACGGGCTGGGAGTGGTGTGCCGTGAATCCCTTGGAAACGGGACGTTGCGGGTTATCTTGCACCCGGAAAGCCAGGGCCGCCCCGTGGGCCGCCGAAGTCGCTTGGGATGGAAACGATCAGAAAGGATCACGAAACGGCTCCACCGGAGGCGGCCGGATGTATACTGAATCTCGGTCAAGACGCCAAAAACGGGAATCCTGAACAATGGGCCGCATCCCCATGAGTGAGTCAACTGGAAGACGCGAGGCGCAGCAACGTGCGGACCGCATACGTGCATTCCGCGCGGAACTCGCCGAATTGCGGCGTGAGGGAGCCTTGACGCTGGATCCCGCGCAAAGTTCCGCCCTGGAGAGCCACCTTCAGCGCACCTTGACCACGCTCGCCGAGCGGTTCGACATCGACTCCACCGAATCGCAGAAGCAGATCTCCTGGGGCATGCGCATCGCCTCCACGCTCGGCGGGCTGGCGCTCTGCGCTGCCGTGGTGCTCTTCTTCTACCGTTTTTGGGGGGGCCTGGGGATCCCGGGGCAGGTGGGGGTGCTGGTTGTGACGCCGCTGCTCGTGCTCGCGGCCACGGAGTTCGCGGCGCGCCGCGAGCGAACCCCCTACTACACTTCGCTGTTCGCCCTGGTCGCCTTTGGCGCGTTTGTGCTGAACCTCAACGTACTGGGCAGCATCTTCAATCTCACTCCGAGTCCCCATGGGCTGCTCGCCTGGGGCATTTTCGCGCTGGTACCCGCGTATGCGTACCATCTGCGGTTGCCGCTCGCCGCTGGCCTCGTCTGTCTGGTGAGCTACACGGCGGCCAGTTTTTCCTCGTGGTGGGGCGGGCAGTGGCAGTTCTTTCCAGAGAAACCCGAGAACTTCCTGCTCGGCGGGCTCATACTGATTGCCGTCCCCGCCTTCCGCTTCCACCGCCGCTACGCCGAGTTCGACTGGTTGTATCGAGGCTTTGGGCTGCTTACCTTGTTCGTCGCCATCCTGATCCTCTCGGAGGTCGGTGCGCTCAGCTATCTGCCGGTGCGCACATCCACTATCGAAGTGGTGTACCAGGTGGCGGGCTTCGCGGCGGCCAGCCTCGGGGTATGGATGGGAATCCGGGCCCGCCTCGCGCATGTCGCGAACCTCGCTGCAGCCTTCTTCACCCTTCTTCTCTACCTGCGCTTCTTCCACTGGTGGTGGGACTGGATGCCCGGCTACGTGTTCTTCCTGATCATCGGGCTGATCTCCATCGGGCTGCTGGCCCTGTTCCGGAAATTGCGTACGCGGGCGGCAGAGGCGGTGCAGCCATGAAGCGACCCGGAGTTCTGCTGGCGGCGGCCCTTGTGCTCGCCGCGGATGCGTTTGTGCTGGTAAGGGTGGCACACAACCGCTCGGGTTCGCCTGCCGCGGCCATCGAGCTCACCGAGCTGGAATTGCGCCTGGTACGGCCGCAGCGCGAGAGCACCGCGCTGTTCCTGCAACTGGCATGGGAACCCGCATCGGGAAGATTCAAGTTCGAAGACGGGCCGGGGTGGTTCGACAAGGCCAAACTCGAAGAGCTTGGTTACGATAGCCGGCTTCCGCTCACCGATCCTCAGGCAGCGGCGCGCTACCGCTTGATGCCCTCCAAAGAGGCGTTTGCCGTCCTGGAGTACAATCCTACCGTTTTAGCGGATGCCAGCCCAGACCGCGCCACATGGTCCCGATTGCTGGCAGTAGATGTCGGGCGTGACCTCGCGCTGCTACGCGGCAAGTACCCTGACACCCGGCGCTTTCTCATCGCGCCCTGCCTGGTGAGGCTTCTGTATCAGACGAAATATGACCCCAACACCCGCCGGGAGGTACCCGGGGCGTATCTGCGCGGCACCATCGCACAGATGCTGGTGAGCGAGATCTCCGTGCCGCCTTCCGAGCGAAGCATGTTCGAGAGCCTGAGCCAGACCACTAACGACTACTTCGCTACGCCGGAGGCCCTCCTGCGCGGCCCGCGCTATTCGGTGGTCCTGTATTACGGGAGGAACTACGAGCCTTGGATCGGGTCCTGCCGCCTGATCGTGGCCGCACAGCGGTAGTATCGTCCCAGTTCGGGCAGACCGTCGCCCTGAAACTCCTACCGAACCTCTCCACATCCGCGTGGAGCGGCTCACCTCGGTCGTGCATCCCACATGCGGTCCACAAGTCGCCTTCTCGCAGACTGGGCCTCTTTGTTTTTCACGCGGCTTGCTGGCGACGAATCTGCCGATGTTTCCGCGCCGCTTCCAATTTCCGATCCCTCTCGGCATGGATCTCCTGCTGACGCCCGGCAAGCATGTCCTTCGGCGTGACGTAGCCGACGGCGCTGTTCAACCGGACGGTGTTGTAATGCTCGACGTAACCCTCCACCAGACGCCGGGCGTCTTCAAGCGACAGCGGCGTTCCCGGCCGGATGCATTCCCTTTTGAGCGATTTGTGCCACCGCTCGATTTTGCCGTTCGATTGGGCTCGAGACCTCGCCGCAGAGCGTGTCGTAGGAGGACGGGCGCGCCTCACG
>JAEHDI010000776.1 GCA_016880505.1 Bryobacterales bacterium
CGTGGGGACTGACTGCATGAATCAGTGATGGTCCGTCGCCGTGGAGAGGGTCCTGACCCATGGCAACAAAGACGCGGCCGTCGGCGAAAACAGGTGAAGCTATGATCGAGCTTCGCGAGAGGACACCAGGGCGCGGGAGCCAGCGGGCGTCTTTTGGATTGCCGTCGAACCGCCAGAGTTCGCGGCCCGTCGCCGCGTCGTAGGAGCGCAGCCAGCCGTCACCGCCGCCAAATAGCACCTGGATGCGCCTGTTCACGGCGGCTGCGACGGGACTGGACCACTGGCCGTGCAGCACGTTCGCCCCAGGTCCGGTGGTTTGCCAGACCACTTCGCCTGAGTGTTTGTCCACCGCGATCAGACTTGGTGCACGCGGAGAGGGGACGCGTGTATGGCCCTCATTCTGCCCGTTGGAGGTACAGACCATGAGCAAATCGCCGACGGGCAATACCTCGCTATTCGAAGCTTCATGCGGAAAGACGCCAAGACGAGCGCACATGTCGAGTTCCCAGACGAGGTTGATTGCGCGACGATCCTGGGAAAGTCCTTCCGTGGATTGAGTAATATTCTGGCCGTCGTGCAGGTCAAGTATGTCGATGCAACGAAATTGGCACTCGGCGGTAACATAGTAGAGCCGGCCGTCTGTCACATACGGCGCACTGGTCGTCGAAGGCAAAAGGAACTCTCCGAGGCCGCGCTTTACTCGCGGCGATTGGTCCTGCCAGAGAAACTTGCCATCCATTGCACGGAAGGCCATCAGGATGCCGCACTCCTCCTGGCAAGCCGGATTCAGGCGCCTTGAGTTGTCGGTGCCTATGTAGACCGCATCACCCGCGAGAACGGGACGGCCGAATGTCTCGTTGCCCAACTCGACACTCCACACGATGTTCCGCCCGGTTTTCGGATCCCAGTCAAGCGGAGGGTATCCTGTATTAACAATCGCTATCTCGGGTTGGGATGCGAGGGGGGCGGCCGGGGAATTGGGAGAGTTGTGGGTCGGTGGTGTGGATTGGGGATAGTGGATAGCGGAAATAGGGGCGCCAACCGGCTCGGAGCCTGCAATCCGATTCAACGCCCATTCTGCCTCATTCCGCAGCGCCGGATCTTGCGCGGCTGCGCCAAGCGCCGGCACACCCGCTTCTGCCTTCGGGCCGATGCTTCCCAGCGCTCCGGCCGCGCAGATGCGCACGTAAAGAAATTCATCCTTCAGTGCTTGGATCAACTGCGGCACTGCCGACTGCGCCGCTGGGCCGATACTGCCGAGTGCTTCACACGCAGCCCAGCGAACGCCGGGAGTTGGATCGCGCACGGCCAACCCCAAGCCTGTTGTAGCCCTGGCCGCCTGCGGGCCGATAGCGGCCAGCGCCTCGGCTGCGTACAAACGGACGTGTGGTTCCTCGTGCGAGAGAGCCTGGACCAGAGCCGACACCGAAGGACTGGCCTTTGTGCCCAAGGCACCCAGGGCACGCGCGGCATCGCGAGCAACATCTGAATCCGCGTCTCCAAGCGCCCGTCTCAATGAAGGTTGTATCCGCTCAGTGTCCGGCGCCAGGTCAATCAGGACATCCACCACTCTTCGCCTGATGGATACCCGATCATTCTGAAGCATCTCCGTCAGCAGCGGAATGGCCGCCGGTCCGATTCGCCGGATGATCTCAAAGGTCGGCACCTCCAGCTCTTCGTTGCGAATGTTCATGAAGAATCTCAGCAAAGGCAAGGAACGCTTCCCCTTGCCGGCCAGGGCGGTTCGGGCGTCAGCCCGGACTTGCGCATCATTAGACATCACCCGTTTGGCCCAATCCGACGCCAAGGCGGGATCCCTGGAAAGCTCTGACTTCGTGGGCAGCGCTAGCTCCAGGGAAGCAGCGGAAGATTCCGCTGGGCTAGTGAATGTGCTCGGCAGGAACAGGCCAATAATGACCAGGAGTCGCTTCAGCAAC
>JAEHDI010000777.1 GCA_016880505.1 Bryobacterales bacterium
CGCGCGTCCACCATCGGCGACGACTCGTCCACGCGCCGGCCGACGCGCGACACGATCTTCTCGATGATTCGGATCAGGTGCGAGTTATCTTTGAATTCGACCGGAGTGCGGTAAAGTTTGCCGGCGCGCTCGATGTACACCAACCGCGGTGTCGTAACAAGGATGTCCGAGATCGTCGGGTCCTGCAACAACGGCTCGAGCGGCCCCAGTCCGAATACCTCGTTCAGTACTTCCTCGGTCACCCGGTCTTTCTCGACCAGGCTCAAAGGAGTCTTCTCCTCGTCGATCAGCTTCGCCAGCGCGGTGCGGATCTCCGCGCGCACCCGCTCACCCGCCATCGACGAGAGGATCTCCAGGTTGATACGATCGAGCAACTTCCGGTGGAGAGTGAACTTGAGTTCCTGGTATTCCGGCGTGTAGGACTGCCGGTTCGGCATGCGGGAGCTCCACTGTTGTCCATCCCGGTTTACGATTGCCTTGCTGGCCGTGTCCGCTGTAGTTCCCATGTTTGTCCCCTATCCTCCGAATAACGAAAACTTCTTCTTGCCCGTTTGCTCCTGAATCCCAGCAACCTTGCTCGCCAGCCGGGCCATCTGCCGGCCCAGGTTGGTGTTGGCGGGGACGAGTTGCCCTTCCGTGTAAGCCTCGTAAATCGATCCGTAATCGTCCGGAAGCATCGCGTACACAGAAAGCCCCAAGAGCTTCTCAAGTTCGTCGGGCGTCACATCGGGATTCTTAGGAACCCGGTTTAGAATCAGCCGCAGCCTTGCGCGGCCGTAGCCGGAATCCATGAGCGCCTCGACGATCTGTTTCACCTGGTGCAAGGCTGGAACATCCAGCGTCGTCACGAGAAACGCTTCGTCCACTTCTTCCAGCGCGGTCGTCGATAGCGGACTGAGTCCGCGCCCGAGGTCCACAACCGTCCAGTCGTACTGAAACCGTACGAATCGCATCACATGCCGGAGGTCATCTTCCTTTGGCGTCTCCCTGGTGGTCTGCGCGCCCGGCGCCTTGATGACCCCCAACCCGGGCATCCCGTTGGAGACCAGAGCGCGCCAGTAGTTGATGTCGAGGCGATGCGTGTTCGCCATCGCGTCCAGCACCGAGTAGCGCGACTTCGATTTCATCAGGAACCCGACCAGTCCGGCGTCCATGTCGAAGTCGGCCAGCAGGACCTCCTTGGCCGTCTGCCGGGCGAGTTCCACCGCCGTGTGGCAGGCTATCGTCGTCGCCCCGCATCCACCTTTCGCCGAAAAGAACGCACAGGTCCGCCCGCCTGACTTGGCCACTCCCTGCCGCTGCTTGTTCCGGCCCAATGCCATCCGCTCGAGTGCCTTCGGCAGGTTGGTCTCGACCGGTGGATAGACGTACTCATCGGCGCCGGCGCGTATTACCCCTAGGATCGTTTCCGGCTCGGCTGACTTGTGAAGTGCAATCACCAACGGCGAGCCGCTGGTGGACTTGATCTTTCCTATGACCTCGTCGACCGGTTCACGGAGCGACGTGAAATCGACCAACAGTACGTCAGGGCGCAGCCGCTCAAGCTTGTCGAGAAAGGCAGGCCAGTCCCGGATCTCGGTCTGCTCCAAAAGAACGTGGAGAGGGAGCCCCTGAAGACAGGTCTGCACCTCTTGCCACAGTTCTTTCGTCTCGATAACCAGCCCAAGCGTGATCGGGTACACAGAGCCTTCCCTTCCTTAGTACAATCCTAACCTACCCGGTGGCTCCCGACCCACTCTTCACCGGAGCCGCGGCTGGCGGAACCGGCGCCGCCGGCGCCTGCGCAGGCGGCGGATTTGGTATAGCCGGACGTGGAGCGAACGCCGGCGCCACTCCACCCTGCGCCGGCCTCATGCTTTCAATCAGTTGTTCCACGGGAATGGAGTCCTTCGGTGGGGTCACCGTAACCGGCCCCGTCTCTTCCATGCCAGGTGTTCGCGGCACGACGGTCGGCGCCCCTTCCAGGAACGGAATCGGCATGCCTATCTCCGGCACAGGTTTGCCCGCAGGGATCGGACGGACCATTTCCGGCGTCACCATGATCAGCAACTCGGTGTTATTCGTGCTGCGTGACATCGATTGGAACAGTGTCCCGATCAGTGGGATGTCGCCCAGACCAGGGACCTTGTTCCACGTCTCGACCACCCGGTTGTCGAGCAGGCCTCCAATCGCAAAACTCTGATTGTTTTCCAGCTCGATCTCAGTCTGGATGCGCCGCGTCGACATCGCCGGGATATTGAACCCCTGGAATACCAAGCCGTTGGCGAAGTCCAGCGAACTCACCTCCGGGGTCACCTGCAACCGGATCGAGCCTCGCGGCGTGATGTTCGGTACGAAGTTCAGGCGTACGCCGAATTCCCGGAACTGGATCGTGACCGCTCCCACCGACGCGCCGCCCTGAACTGTTGGGAACGGAAACTCGCCGCCCGCCAGGAAACTGGCCTGCTTGCCGTTGATCGCCAGCACATTCGGTTCGGCCAGCATCTCCAGCAATCGCTTGTTTTGCAGCATGCGGATCGTCGTCCCGAGGTCCAAGTCAGGCCGGAACAAAAAGATGTTCAGCGCGTCGCTGAGGGTCACGGCTCCCGCCGGGCTGACTGTAGAGGGCGAGAACTGGCCCGTCGTAACGCTGCCAATCGTCCCACCCGCCCCGGTGCTGAAGTAGTTGGCGCCGAGTTCTTTCTGGGCCGCGCGGTCCACGTTCGCGAAGCGGACTTTCAGCAGTATCTGCGCATCCACGGGTGGTACCTTCACGTGCAGCAGGTTCACTACTTTCGGGCCCAGCGTACTCGCAATCGCCACCGCGCGCTCGGCGCCGGTCAGGTCGTTTGTCGTGCCGCGCAACCACACGGTATTGTTCTCGAGGGTCATGCTCACATCCTGCCCGGCCAGTTCTTTCTGAAGTTCCTGACGCACGGTTTCCAGCGCTGTGACGCTCTGCCGCACATTCAAATCGAAAATCAGACGGTTGCCGCCTTGTTGCCAGATGATGAGACTTGTCTCGCCGGGCGCCCTGCCATTGACCAGCACTTCGCGCGGGGTGACCGCGATCGCCTCCGCCGCGTCCGGGTTCGCCACCGCCACGCGCTCGATCACAAGAGGGCTGTCCACCACCAGCGACTTGCCTACGGTCACAAACAAATCGCGGGCAGCCGCCGACGGGGCCTCTTGCGGTACTTGGGCCAACACAGCGATCGTCGAAAACGTCAGGACGAGAACAGCCAGTCTGGTTGCGGGGAACTTGGTCGCAATCACTGCCTTTCCTCCGGTTCGTCTTGTCATTGATTCTGCTCGTCTTCTTTTTTCTCTGCCTCTTTGAACTTCTGCTCGGCCCGCCGGGTCCCGTGAATCACCTCGACAACGACCGGTACGGCCTCCCGCCTCGGCAGAATTGGCGGTGGTGGAGGCGTCGCAGCCCGAGTCACCCGGGGCCGCGCGGTTGCCTTCCTTTCGCCCTCGGCTGTGGGCATCTTCGTAGGCGCCCCAGTGAACACATTACCCGCCGCTGCGCCCGTGGTTTTTACCTCTTTGGTGTCGAGCGGGTTTCTCAGCACGAGCTGGATTCGCATGTCGTTGCTGATCAGGCTCAGCGTCTCCGCCTGCTCTGGCGTCACCAGCACATTTACGACCTGCACGGTGACCGGCTTGCCTTCCGAGTCCTTCTGGATGTTCTGGCCGGCCGACAACACCTCGATGTTTTGCAGAATCGTCTTGGCCATGGTTCCGCCGCTACCGCCTCCCGGTGGCTGCCCGAGTACAAGTACGTCGACTCTCTGTCCGGGAACCACGAAACCGGCAACGCCGACAACCTCATTCACGCGAATGGCTACCGCGCGCATGCCCTCGGGAATCGTCGCAGCCAGGCCTGCCCCGGCGCCCTTCGCCGCAAGCCGGCTCTCCAGGAGCGGCTCACCCTCATAAATGTTGGCGATCACGCCGCGGCCCACCGCCTCTTCCTTCTTCGTGACCGCGTTTACCGGCAGGGGACCCGACCACGCCCCCATCTTGATGTCCATCTCGCCAATCATCGTGCCGACCGGCAGACTTCGTGCCGCAACCATGATCTGAGCCGTGGATTGCTTTGCTTCGGTGTTCATCCGTGACGACACGAGCCTGTACAACAGAAGGCTGGCCCCCGCGGACACGATGAACGCGAAAACGAGAACGGAAATTAACCGTTTGCTCATTCGACTTTCCCTCTCTCAACTCGGCGATTCATTGGCAGCCGCCAAACGGGAGTTCGCTATCGTCCAAAGCGTGTTGATGCTTCTGCCGACTCCCAGGTAGGCCGCCGCTCCCGCCAGGCAGACGAATGCCAGGAGAAGGGAATATTCGACCAGATCCTGGCCTCGGTCGTCCCGGATGAACCCGCTCCCGACATCCGACTTGTCCATCGCCGTTCTCTCCTAACGTAGACAAAACAAGCAGCGGGGGGCATGCGAGGCATACCCCCCGGAAGGAACACGCCTAGCTGGCGGAAGCTGCCGCGTTGCTCAACGTGTTGTTGGTGATTTTCCAAATGCTGTTGATGCTGGCGCCGGCGCCAATGAACAGCGCGGCCGAAGCCAGGGCAACAAACGCCAAGAGCAAGGTATACTCGACTAGGTCCTGGCCTTGCTCGTCACGGATGAAGTTCTTCATCAGTTTCACAGTGATTCACTCCTCGAATTGGGTTGAGTGATCCGCGGATCACGGTTGTCGGTTTTCGTGGTCTTGCGATCACGATGAATTCCGCCGTCACAGGCGACGGCGGAAGCCTTTGGCTGCCCCAAGGTACGAAAGTGGCGCGCCAGCCGGCCCGGTTCTGTCAGCCGGAAGGCAATTGCCATGCCGTCATCATACACGACGCGCCAGGGTCGCGATTCTTTCAGCGCTCCAGCCAGTGGAGAATCGACGGGAAGCAAGACTGTCTCGACGTCGTAACGGTCCAGAGTGTGTTCCCAATCGTACTTCACGTTCAGGGCCTCGAGCATCTTCTTGCCCAGTTCGGCGCCATAGAAATCGACCCTTCCGTCGATAAAGACTTTCGTCCTGGGATAGCAGCAGTAAATCAGGTAATCGCCCCACTCGTCGTGGGTGAAAACGTTCCGTAAAGAAGGATCCTGCTCGCGCAACGCCTCCAGCGCTTTCGCCGGATATCGTTTCTTGCTGTACTCGGGCCGGAACTTCTCCGGTGCATTCGGCGCATAAACGAGCAATCCGATGATCGTGAGTGCGAACGCACTCGCCACGTGAAGCCGTGGCACGCGGTCCGTCAGGTTGATCTCGGCGGCAATCGACTGCACCGAATCCGCGACACCGCGAAGCCAGCCGGCGACCGGGGCCGATGCCAGCCGGCCCAGGAACTCGCTGAGGGCCCAGGCAACGATCGGCGCCGCTACCACCACGAAGATTGGAATGTTGCGGGCAGACATCAGCGCCAGGTGCATCCACCCGAAAATCAGAATCGCGTGCGCAAATCGCTTGCGGTAAAGACTCCACA
>JAEHDI010000778.1 GCA_016880505.1 Bryobacterales bacterium
GGCGCCGTCTACGATCCGGCGATCCCCACGTTCCGAAAAGTGCTCGGCTACGAGACCGGCGAGCGCATCTCCTGGCACGCAAATCTCGTGAAGTACCTCGAAGCATTGGCGACCGCCGCGCCCGACCGGGTCAAGGTGTTCGAGTACGGCAAGACCTGGGAAGGCCGCCGGCTTGTCTGCGCCGCCATCAGTGCGAAGGAGAATATCCGGCGGCTCGATCAGATCCGCACGGCGATGCAAAAACTCGCCGACCCCAGGCGCACTCCTGAAGCCGAAGCAGGCAAACTGATGGCGGGTCTTCCCTCCGTCATCTGGCTCGCCTACGGCGTCCATGGCAACGAACTCTCGTCGCCAGAAGCCTCGCTGCTCACCGCCTATCACCTGCTGGCTGCGCGAAACGACAAGATGGTCCAGGACATTCTCGCCAACGTTGTGGTGCTGATCGACCCAGACCAGAACCCCGACGGACACGACCGCTTCGTTCACAACTTCGAGCAGAACGAGGGAATCGAGCCTGACCCGAGCCCGCTCGCGGCCGAACACAGCGAACCGTGGCCAAGCGGCCGGGTCAATCACTACTACTTCGATCTCAATCGCGACTGGTTCGCCCTCACACAGGCCGAGACCCGTGGCCGGGTCAGGTTGATGCTCAAGTGGTTCCCGCAAGTCTGCGTGGACCTCCACGAAATGGGCGCCGACTCCACGTACTACTTCGCGCCCGGCGCGCTTCCCTTCAACCCGTATCTGACGAAGTTCCAGCGGGAGGGTTTCGACATCTTCGGCAAGAACACCGCGCGCTGGTTCGATCAGTTTGGGTTCAGTTACTTCATCCGCGAGGTCTTCGACGAGTTTTTCCCGGGCTACGGAACAAGCTGGCCCTCGCTCCACGGAGCGATCGCAATGACGTACGAGCAAGCTTCCTCCCGCGGGCTCCTGATGCGCCGGACCGACGAGACGCTGCTGCGCTTCCGCGACACCGTCCGCAACCACTTTGTCGCGTCACTCTCGACCGCAGAGGCTTCGGCGCGGAACCGGGAAAAGCTGCTGGGTGAGTTTTACCAGTATCGGAGCACCGCGATTCAGGAAGGCTCCACCGAACCGGTTCGCGAGTACATCCTGCCGGCGCGAGGCGATAAATCGGCCGTGGACAAGCTGGCGGCTCTGATGGTCTCTCTGGGAGCTGAGGTGAAGCGTGCGTCCGCGCCGTTCCGGAACAGCGACAAGGAATTTCCTTCGGGCAGCTACGTGATTCCTCTCGCGCAGCCCGCCAAGCGGCTGGTACGAACCCTGCTCGACCCAAACATCCCGATGGAGGAACACTTCGTCAAGGAGCAGGAGCGGCGCCGCAAAAAGAACCTTCCCGACGAGATCTACGATGTCACTGCCTGGAACCTGGCACTGATGTTCAACGTGGAATGCATCCCGGCGTCCGAGGCGTCGCAGGGCAGTTTCACCCCAGCCGGTGACCGAACCCCGCCAGGGGCGGTAGCCGGTGATAACGCGACCGTCGCCTATCTGGCGCCATGGGGCACGCTCGCGTCCGGCCGCCTGCTCGCGGCCTCGCTCCGGTCCGGCCTCCGCGTCTGGAGTGCGGACAAGCCCTTCACGCTGGGCGGGCGGAAGTATCCGTCCGGGACCTTGATTTTCAAAGTGAAGGAGAACGCCGCTTCGCTCGCTGAGGCGCTTGCGAAACTGGCCGTCTCCACGGGAGCCGAAATCGTCGGTATCAACAGCAGTTGGGTGGACGACGGCATCAGTCTCGGCAGCAATCACGTTGTGCCGATGCGGAAGCCCGCCATCGCTCTCGCCTGGGACACCCCGGCTTCGCCTCTCTCGGCCGGATGGACCCGCTACGTGCTGGAGCGCCAGTACGACTATCCCGTGACTCCGGTTCGCACCCGGCAGCTCGCTTCCGCGGGGCTGCACCGCTTCGACGTGGTCATCCTGCCCGAGCCTTCGGGCAGCTACATGGACTCGCTCGGAGCTGCCGGCGTCAAGCGACTCAAAGATTGGGTGACCGACGGGGGTACGCTCGTCGGCCTCGGCGGCTCGGTTGCGTTTCTGGCGGACTCGAAGGTGGGTCTGCTGTCAATCTCTCGCGAAAACCTGGCAAAGCCCGTCGAGCCCGGAAAGCCACCGGAGCAAAAGGAGACCGCCCCAGCCAAACCGGACGCGCAAGCCCCGGCGAGGGTACCCGGGAAACTGCTCTCGTCGGAAACGGAGTACGAAAAAGCGCTTCAACCCGAGGCGGAACCGCCGGATTCGGTCGCCGGAGTCATTCTAAAGGCACGGGTGGATTCCGATCACTGGCTCGGCGCCGGCCTTTCCGGGACCGTCAACGCGGTGGTCGTCGGACGGGAGATCTTCACCCCGATCAAGCTCGACAAAGGCGTGAACGTCGCGACGTTCGTCGGTCCGGACCAGTTGCTCCAAAGCGGCTACCTCTGGGAAGAAAACCGCAAGCAGTTCGCTTACAAGCCGCTGGCGGTGGCCCAGCCGGACGGCCGCGGCGTGGTCATCGGCTTCACCGCCGACCCGAACTTCCGAGCCTACGTGGACGGCCTCAACGTTCTGTTCTTGAATGCCGTGTTCCGCGGACCGGCCCACGCACGTCCGGCGCCCTGATCAGAATCCTTCGAGCAGATGGCCGAGCTTTTCTTTCTTCGTGCGAAGGTAGATCTCGGTGGTATCGCTGGGTGCGATGATGCAGGGAATCCGCTCGGAGACCTCGACACCCGCGCGTTCGAGCGCCTGGATCTTGCCCGGATTGTTCGACAGCAGGCGGACGCTCGTCAGCCCAAAGTGCCGCAGGATTTCCGCCGGCAGCTCATAGTTCCTGAGGTCGGCCTCAAACCCGAGTTGCTCGTTGGCCTCGACAGTGTCGGCGCCGTGGTCTTGTAATTCGTAGGCGCGCAGCTTGTTGAGCAGCCCGATGCCGCGCCCTTCCTTGTGTTCGTAGACAAGCAGTCCGCGGCCTTCGCCGGCAATCCGGGCCAGGGACAGCTCGAGCTGGGCGCGGCAGTCGCACC
>JAEHDI010000779.1 GCA_016880505.1 Bryobacterales bacterium
CATGAGCGCCAGGCCGGCCGCCGCCACCATCACGCCAAGTCCCTCGCCGATGCGGGGCGCTCTTCTATAGACGAGCGAAGTAACCAAAGGAACCAGCACGATTGACAGCCCGGTGATAAATGCCGATTTGGACGGCGTGGTGTAGCGCAGCCCGGCCGTCTGGAATGCATACCCGGCAAAGAGGAACAGCCCCGCTAGCACGCCCCCTGCCAGCGCCTTCGGGCGCTCCAGAAATCCGGCGTACCGCCCCCGTAGCGCCAGCGCTAAAGCCGCCGCCGCAAGCAGGAACCGCATCGCGAGAAACAGGATCGTGGAGACGTCGGCCAGCGCCTGCTTCACCAGCACGAACGTCGCACCCCAGATCAGGGCGATCCCCGCCAGAGCCAGGTCGGCACCCCAGCGGGGGCGAACAACAGGCGAAATCATCCGCCGGTCACCGCCGGCTCGCGCATCAGCAGGCACAGAGTGAGGAGGATGCGCTGGAGGCCCAGGTCGCGGCCTTCGGGCTGGTACCACTCGCCGGGCGTGTGCGCGCCGCCGCCCTGCCCTCCGGCCCCGATAGAGATGGCCGGTAAGTTCATGGAAAGAGGTATGTTAGCGTCCGTTGACGCACAGTCGAGACGGGCGTGGAGACCAAGCCATGCATCCGCAGCTCGAACGTAAGAAAGGATCGGCGAGTCTTCCGGAAGGGTGCCGCCGGGACGCGCGCCGATCTCCCGGATGCGGGCCGAAACGCGGCCCCGGCTGGCGCGGTCGTTCTCAACGTCGAGCGCTTTCTGCACGGAAGTGCTCAAGAACGTGCACATTTCATCCATTTTTGTGCCGTTTTCGGACCGGATATCGAGCTTCGCACGCGCCGAAGTCGGGATCGAGTTGACGCTCGCCCCCCCGTCGATGATCCCGAAATTGAACGACGTCCGCGCGTGCCCGGAGGGTCCACCGTTCGTCTGCAAGTCACAGAAGAACGCGATGGCCCGGCTGAGCGCATGAACGGGGTTGCCGATGCCGTAGTCGCTCCAGCTGTGCCCGCCAGGGCCCGCGAACGACACCTCGAAGCGGCGGCTTTCGAGAGCCTGGCAGGTAATGTGGTCGGTTGCCGGTCCGTCCAGCACCACGAACGTCTGGATGAGGTCCGCAAGCGGCCGCTTGTTGCACAAGTAGCGCATTCCGCTGAGGTTGCCCTCGCCTTCCTCGCCCACGTTCGCCACCAGAAGCAGGCGCACCTCGGAATCCGACACGGGGCACGACCACTTCCAGGCTCGGGCGATGGCGAGAAGCGCCGCGAGCCCCGCACCGTTGTCGGAAACGCCCGGTCCGGTGAACTTTCCGTCCGGCTCGACCTTGATGTCCTCGGGGTTGCGCGGAGAGAGCACGGTGTCCAGGTGGGCCGTGAGAGCAATGTAAGGCCCGGTTCGCGCCGCGTCGGGCCTGGCGATGACGTTGCCGGCGCCATCGGCTTCGACGTGCCAGCCGAGCGCAGCGAACTGCGCGGCCATCCACTCGGCGCGCCGCTCCTCGAGAAAGGTCGGCGCGGGAATGCGGCAAAGCTCGATGTGCCGCTCGTTAATCCACTGCTTTTCGCCGGCGAAAAACTGGAGACAGTCGTGCACCGTCTGAGCCTTCACCAGCTCGTCGATCGCCCGCGTCGCTTTCTGATCGAGCAGCCGCGCCATCGGAGACAGTGTACCGCCTCTACGCGGGGGACCGCCCGCGGCGGATGCGCTCGATGCGCCCGGCGGCAAGCAGCAGGACGATGGCGCCAGCGTAGGCCGAGCCGGCGGCGACAAAGGCGGGCGCGTAGCCGAGGGAGTCCACCACGCGGCCGACGGCGGGCTGCGTGAGCGCGCCCATCAACGTGCCGGCGGCGCCGGTGATCCCGTACAGCATGGCCACGTGCTGCGGCGGCGTGATCTCCGTGATCACGGTGTGGATGTTCGACGACCACGACTGGTGGCCGAGCAGCGCCAGGCTCACGATCGCGAGCGCTACGTAGCCGCTCGGGACGAAGCCGGTCAGCGCTCCGAGCGTGCAGAGCGCGGCGGACGGGATCAGGAGGCTCTTGCGGGCACGGTCGACGCTCCAGCCGCGCGCGATCAGCCCGCTCGACGCCCAGGCGCCGCCCAGCGCGCCGAGGTTCGCCCCGAAGTAGGGGATCCACAGCAACGCCCCGACCATCCGCAAGTCGAAGTGGCGCGCCTCCTGAAAGTACCCGGGCATCCAGAAAAGGTAGAAGTACCAGGCTGAGTCCGTCAGCGCCCGCGCGCTCAAGATGCACCAGTACTTGCGGCGAGTGAGCACTTCGGCGATCGAGGGGTCGTCTCCGTCAGAGGCTGACGCGGCCGGCTGTGCTGCGTGCGCCGGGCCGGGAGTGCCCGAGGCGCCCGCGATCCGGCGGTGCAGCGCGAGCCATGGCGGGATCAGCAGAAAGCCGAGCCCACCGATCACGAGGAACGCCGAGCGCCAGCCGTAAATCGCCGTCAGCCAGGCCACGAAGGGCGGAGTGAGCAGCGTGCCGACGCTGATGCCGCAGAGAAGCACTCCGACGGCCTTGGCGCGGTTCTCCGGCGGGAACCAGTCGGCCACTCCGCGCATCGCCGCGGGATAGTAGCCGCCTTCGCCGATGCCGAGCAGGCCGCGGAACAGGCAGAGGCTGGCCAGCCCGCGCGTCACCGCATGAAGCATGCAGGCGAACGACCAGAAGGCCAACGTCAGGGTAAAGCTGCGGCGATAGCCAAGCCGGTCCGCCATGCGCCCGCCGAGCACGTAAAGGATCGTGTACATGACGAGGAAGGCGTTGACGGCGAGGCTGTAGTCGGAATAGGAGAGCGAGAGGTCGCGGCGGATTTGCGGCATGAGCACGCCGAGCACGGCGCGGTCGACGTAGTTGAGCACCGAGCCGGCGAAGAGCAGGAGGATGATAAGCCAGGCAAAGCGGCGGTGCTGGGTGACGGGGGTCGTCATGCGCCCAGACATTATCCTCTTTGCGGGAGCGCCTAAGGGAGGGTGCTCCGAGGCAGTTCGACGGCTCGAGTTGAGCTAAGTGGCGAGGGCTGGCTAGTGCGGGTTATTGTTCCCTTGCAGCCCGGCGCTCCTGCCGTAGATGTGCCAGCGCGGCCTCGAGAACGGTATCTTTGCCACTCCGGAAGTCGGCCACCGTGGGTCCGACGCGAATGTGCGGCTGTATACCGGCACCGACAAATTCGCGGCCGTCAGCGTACCGGACCTGGAGTGTGCAGACGCGCGCACCACCGCCTCCCGGCAATCGGAAGACAAGTGGCTGGCCGGTGCTGCCGCCAGTTGGCTCTCCCACGATCGTACCTACCTTCAGCATGTCGAACGAGGCAGCGAAGTCCTCCGCGGCCGAAAAAGTGCCGGGGCCGGTCAGCAGGGCAATGGGCTTCTTGAAGACGTCGTCTCCGCGACTGCCAACATTCCACTTCTGTTCAGGCGACCATTCCTCGATCATTCCCCAAGCGCGATACGCAGGGCGATACAGTCGCGTCTTGACTGCTTCGCCCTCGCCGCCCGTGGCGGTGAGATAGCCCAGGATCCTAGTCCCGTAGCCGCTGCTGCCGCCGCCGTTCCTCCGGACATCAAGAATCAGTGCGGAAGCCTTCTTGATCTCCGGCCAAGCCTTCTCGAAATCGGACACGGCGTCCTCGCTGCCGAAGCTGTTGAGGGCGACGTACGCAATGTTACCGTCGCGCATCTCGAACTCAAAATGCTTCCGGGGCGGCGACGTGTTGCGCTTACTCCGCATGGCGTCGTTGAGCCGCTCCGTGGACACGTCTATGGTCCTGCCGGATTCGTCCTGGAATTGTAATCGCACCGTCGAGCCCGGGTCCCCTCCCAGCAGGTTGTACGCGAGGCTCCGTTGGTCCAGGTCCTGAGGCGAGGATGCAGACTGATACGGCCTGATAAAACGAGAGGCGTATTCGCGCACCGGCAATCCGTCCACGGCTACAAGCTCCACGCCGCGAAGCACATGGGACGCGGAGAGCGCATCGTCCATCACCTTGGCCACAAGAACGCGGCCCTCCACCAGATTCAGGGCA
>JAEHDI010000780.1 GCA_016880505.1 Bryobacterales bacterium
AGGTGTCTGACACCGTGGCGCAGGTTGTACTCCAGGTTCTCCTTTGACGTGATGCCGGGTCCGGCCACGCTGTGGTAGTCGCCGCCGACATGCATCAGGGCGTTCTTCCTTGGAAGATTCGCCGCCCGCACGGTCGTGGTCCAGGGAACCGCTACGCTCGCGATGCCGGATGCGCATCTCCTGCCGAATTCTCTTCGCTTCATTTCTTGCTCTCCGGAAGAGTGCAGTAGGTGTAGTCGCTTGTCCAGGTGAAATCCCCGCCGGGCTCGATCGCGATGGAGATAAAGGGCTCCACCGAAATCACCGACCGGATGGACCACAGATATACGCTCGACAGAGGGCGGTCCGCGGTGATTCTCATGCCGGCGCCGATCCGGCTATCTTCGATGCGAATATCGTTGTCTGTCGGGCTGTCGCCGAAGCCTTGCACGGGGAACGCCACGACGTCACGGTTCTCCAGCGTCTTACGGTATTCGATCCGGTTTCCTTGGATTACGGCAAGCTCTTTGTTCGGAGGGCGCCGTGTCTGAATCTGGAACGGAACGGTGATCGCAACGCCTGGACCCGGAGGTCGCGCGTCAAGGACGAGAAAGTTGTGGTTGTAGACGGAGGTCCGAATCGGCTTTGTGCCGGTGTTCTTCAGGCTGTGTTCCAGCACCATCTCCGGCTTGCCCTTCACCAGCTGAAGGGCTTTCCGGTAGACGTAGGCGTAGCCCGAAGGCGAATCGGCCAGCGTCTGGGTGAACTCAATCGAATCGCGACGTTTCCGGATCGTCCACTTTCCCGGGTCTGCGACCTCGTACAACCGGTAGTTGTCGTACTTGCTCTCGTCCGGTCTTCGGAGCGCCCCAATGCCGATTTTGATGAAACTTCCGCCGGGTTTTGCCTCCTCCCATCCGAGTGGCCGAAATTCGTCGACCGGACCGGGGATTGCGCTACACGGCCCGGCGATAATGTCCGCAACCTCGTAAATGAAGTCGTGAACTTTCGGATCGGTCTTCTGGAACCACGGACCGTAATAGTCGTGCCCTTTGTACTGGAGGCTGTAGACAACCCCCGACCAATCGAACCGCGTGCCGCGATAGTATCCGTTCTTCGCATCAGGCAGGTAGATCTTCACGCGGAGGCTGCCGTTGGTGATCTCGGCGTTCGGGGCGTCGGCCGCCGGCAGCAGCCCGATGGACAACCCCACGGAAGTCAGAGCGAGAGTCGTTTTCCTCATCGATCGATTATGCCCCGATCCGAAGACGTTCGCAGCTTGCGGACGGGGTCGCGCCGGGCTCTTGAGGACTAGTCACCTGCCGTCGGGCCGGCGCCAACAAGAACCACCAGGGCGAAGATGGCGAAAACAACGCCGGTGAGCCGCACGGCGATTCGTGCCCGCGGAGTGGCATTCACCGGCAGGGGCTCGCGGAACGGCTCTTTCCAATCAGGTCCGTGAAGCCTTTGCTCAAAGCGACGAAGCGTGTGGGAAAGGACCTCGACTAATGCAACAAAACCCTTTGGATCAATCGCCATCGACAAGCCGATGTAGAGCAGCGGGCCAGAGAAACACAATCTCGTAAGCAACGCTCCGGCGTGCTCCCACAACATGCCCTCATCCTATCACCCTCCCTGGCTGATCAATGGAGTCTGCTTGACAGAACCACTGCACATTCAATAGAATCCGCTGACTTCCGTACACTTGAGGAGGTTTATGTCGACGAGCGCAGTCGCGGACGACCGGTATGTGTCGTTGGATGCCTACCGGGGATTCATCATGATCCTGCTGGTTTCGGTGGGATTCGGTTTCGGCGCATTGAAGGATCATCCGGTGTGGGGCGCAATCGCCCACCACCTGGACCACGTGCCGTGGGAGGGGGCGGTGTTCTGGGACCTGATCCAGCCGGCGTTCATGTTCATGGTGGGTGTGGCGATGCCATTCGCTATCGCGAAGCGGACCGCGCAGGGGGCGACGTTCCGGCAGAACCTGCTCCATGTCGTGGTCCGGTCTTTGAAGTTGATCGCGCTGGCACAGTTTTTCACAATCGTCAATGAAGGCAAGTTTCAGTTCGGCCTGATCAACGTCCTGGGCCAGATCGCGTTTACGTACTTCTTCTGCTTTCTTCTGATGCAACTCCGGTTCCGGTGGCAGGTAGTTGCGGCAGTCCTGATCCTGGCCGGGCACTGGGCACTGTTTGTCCTCTTTCCTGGGCCAGAGGGGCCGTTCTCGAAGACGGGCAACGTGGGAAGCATGATCGACATGGCGGTGCTGGGACGAGTGTCGTCGGGCCACTACCTGACGATCAATTTCATCAGCAGTACGGTGACGACGCTGTTCGGCGTGTGGACGGGCTATCTGATGCGAAGCCCGCGCACACTGGGCCAGAAGATGAAGATCCTGGCCATCGCCGCGGCGGGAGCTTTCGCGGGCGGGCTGGCGCTTTCCCCGTTCAACCCGATCGTAAAGCGGATCTGGACGGCGTCGTTCACTTTGTACAGCACCGGTTGGGTACTGGTGATGCTGATCGCGTTCGTCTGGGTGGTGGAGATGCGAGGGTATCGCAAGCCAATGTTTCCGCTGCTGGTCGTCGGCGCGAACTCGATCTTCGTCTACGTCATCTTTCAGTTATTCCGCGAAGGCATAGACCGGTCGGTGGGCGTGATCACAGGACGGTTCGAATTCATTGGGACGCTCGCGCCGGTGGCGCAGGCGTGCGCGACGCTGGCGGTAATCTGGTACTTTTGCTACTGGTTGTACAAGCGGAAGACCTACATCAAAGTCTAAGAATGGGGGACGCGGGATGACTCGGCGACTGGCGATCGCGGTGTCGGCTGTGGCGCTTGCCGCCGCGGCGCAGGAGTTCGATTCGGCTGCTGTTTCGACGCTGATGGTCCCGATGCGGGACGGCGTCAAGCTGTCAACGGATGTCTACCGGCCGGGACGCAACGGACAGCCGGTGGACGGAAAGTTCCCGGTGCTGCTCGTGCGGACGCCGTACAACAAGACCGGGTCGCGTGCGGATGGCGAGTATCTCGCGCGGCGCGGCTTCGTGGTGGCGGCGCAGGACTGTCGCGGGCGCTTCGCCTCGGAGGGAGAGTTCTACGCGTTCGTCAACGAAGGCAAAGACGGGTACGACGCGATCGAGTGGGCGGCGGCGCAGCCGTGGTCGAACGGGAAAGTGGGAACGTTCGGCGGTTCCTACCTGGCGTGGGACCAGTACCACGCGGCGATGTACCGCCCGCCGCACCTGGAGGCGATGTTTGCGGTGGTTGGCGGGGCGAATTTCTACCAGGAGTTCGGCTATCCCGGCGGCACCTTGAATCTCGGATGGCCGGCGTGGCTGTTGGGAACGGCGCGAACCAGCCAGCAGGCCGAGCGGAATCCGGCGATCGCCGAACCGCTGGCCGCGGTGATGAAGGATCCGGGGCCCTGGCTGCGCGAGGAGCCACGAAAGCGCGGAGAGATCTTCCGCGAATTTCCGGCCCACCGGCGAATGTACGAGGACCTCTACGGTCATCCGAACCTCGACAGCTACTGGAAGCAGCGGGGCTTCTACACGACGGGCTACTACCGCGAGATGAAGGACGTTCCGATGCTGTTCCTGACCGGGTGGTACGACTACTTCGGGCCGGGATCGATCGGGAGTTTCGCCGCGCTGTCGCGGATACAGAAGACGACGAAAAAGCTGATCGTGGGGCCGTGGCCGCACGGCGTCGGCGGGCGCGAGTGTGGGGACGCGTGGTTTGGGGATTCGGCCGGGTTCGACATACGCGCGACGATGGCCGCGTGGTTCGGCCAGTGGTTGCGGGGAGATCCGCCGCCAGCTGGCACGGAGCCCGTGCGGATCTTCCGTATGGGCGGCGGGGACGGCGCGCGGACGGCGTCGGGAAAGCTGAATCACGGCGGCGAGTGGCGCACCGCGGCCGCGTGGCCTCCGCCGGCGGCGTCACCGGTTCGTTATCACCTTCAGGCAGGCGGAGGATTGGGCACGCAGGCGCCGGCGGGAACCGCCGCGCCCTCGAGTTTCGTCTTCGATCCCGCGAATCCCGTGCCGACGATCGGCGGTCGTTATGCGCTCGGGGCGGTGACGCCGCTGTGCGCGCAAGACCAAGTGTGTTCGCCGAAGATTCTCGGATGCAGCGATTCAAAGCCGCTGAAGGAAAGGCCGGACGTGTTGTCCTTCTCGACACCGCCGCTCGAATCGCCGGTCGAGGCGACAGGCACCATCCGCGCAAAGCTGTGGATCTCCTCCGACGCGGAAGATACGGATTTCACCGCGAAGCTGGTCGACGTATACCCCAGCGGCTACGCGCTCAGCCTGACCGACGGGCAGATCCGTGCGCGATTCCGGAAGAGCTTTGAGCGGCCGGCGCCGCTGAAGCCGGGCAAAGTGTACGAGGTGACGATCGACCTCGGGCCGACAAGCAACCTGTTCGCGACCGGGCACAAAATCCGCGTCGACATTTCGAGCAGCAACTTTCCTCGATTCGAATCGCAGACACGGAAGGCGCGCAACGCGGTGTATCACGACGCCCGGAGGCCGTCGTATATCGAACTGCCGGTGATCCGCTGACCGCGGAACTAGCGCGCGGGAACGACTTTCTCTTCGAACACGATAAGCTCCCGCCGCGCCAGGTCACGAGACTTGAGGAGTTTCTCGAACGTTTGCTCGGCGTCTTTGTCTGGGTGAACCTGCTTGAACGTGTCTTCGACCGGCAGGGGCTTGAACGCCGCTTCCCAATTTGGAAACACATCCAGCGTGACCGCCTGAAACTTCGTGTCGGTTCCGGACGGCAGCACCAGAACGTTCACACTCCAACCTCGCAAGCCTCCGCCCTTCGCAAACGAAGCGGCCATGGGCTTCCAGACGTTGTTTTCCATGTCCATCCAGTCGTGCATGCTGTGAACCTTCATGAAGTTCACGTATGCGTAGTCACCCTTCTCCGGCGGCACACCGGCGGCGACTGCTTGCCGCCAAAGGTTCGCCGAAACGAGACTCGACACTTCTTCGCGCTTCGCGACGAATTCGCTTGCGGACATCGCGACTCCTGCGCGCTTCAACCCTTTGTCGATCTCTTCAAGGCCCAAAGGAGGGCGAGGTAAGTCGCGGAATAACGTCACACCGACGTAATCACACCCCGCCTCGCTGCCTGCGGGTATCACGGTCCGCGCCAGGAACCATCCAGCGATCTCGCCGCTGTCGGCGCTCGATTGGAAGAACTTTCGCGCAGCGCCTGCGACGAACTCTCGGAACTCGGCTTCCTTCCCCGGCTTTACCTTGATGCAGGCGACTCTGTGATAGCCGCCTTGCTGATCCTGAGCCTCAGTCCGAGTAACAAACAGCCCCAGAGCGACGGTGATGCAACACACCCAGCGTTTCATGGATCCCCTCCTTAATGAGAATCATGCCCAGGTCCACAAGGGATCGCCCGCCACTGAGTTGCCGCAGGCTACCACGGACGAGGTGTGGGAGTCAATCCGTGTAGCGCACTTCGTCACGCCCCTACAGGTGCAGGTGTATGAAACCTTCGAGGTAGCGGACGGCGTAGCCGGCGATGGTGACGCGGCCGCCGCGGTCCTCGCACCACAATTCACCTCCGCGGGCCGAGACCTGCCAGGCGTGGTGCTTCTTCTTGCCGAGACGCTTTGTCCAGTAAGGGACCAGCGTGCAGTGTGCGGAACCGGTGACGGGATCCTCCGGGACGCCGCCGCGGGGCGCGAAGAAGCGGGAAACAAAGTCGACTTCCTTACCGGGTGCGGTGACGATCACGGCGAACTGCTCGAGTTGCGCGAGCAGGTCCATGTCCGGCCGCACGGCGCGCACGTCGGCTTCGGTTTCGAAGACCGCGAGATAATCCCGTGAAGCCAGGATCTCCGCAGGCTGGCGCCCGAGGGCCTCGGCCAGCTTGCCGGGCGCCTCGCACGGTTCGGGCGGACGCGACGGGAAATCCATTGACAGGCGGTCGTCCTGGCGCCGGACGATCAACTCGCCGCTGCGAGTGTCGAACGCTACGGAGGCGGCGGAGGAATCGATGTAGTTCAGGATGACGAAGGCCGAGGCGAGGGTGGCGTGGCCGCAGAGGTCCACCTCGACCGTCGGGGTGAACCACCGCAAGTTGTAACGGTCCCCGTTTCGAACGAAGTATGCAGTCTCGGACAGATTGTTCTCGGCGGCGATGGACTGAAGCACGGAATCATCGAGCCATGCCTCGAGCGGACAAACAGCCGCCGGGTTGCCGGCGAAGAGACGGCTGGTGAAGGCGTCGATCTGGTAAAGCGGTATCCGCATATCCCCATGTTAATTTGGATACGGCGGTCGTGTTCCAATGAGACGTTTCACCCTCCTTCTGCTTTTTGCCCTTTCTGCTACGGCACAAACGCCGCTCTCGTTAAGGGACGCGGTATCGCAGGCCCTTTCGACTCATCCGCTGCTCTCCGCGGGCGCCGGGCGTGTGGCGGCATCGGAAGGACTGTGGCGGCAGGCGGCGTTGCGGCCAAATCCGAGAATGTTCTTCCAGGTCGAGAACCTGCGCGGCCACGGGCAACCGGGATTCGTTTACGGGTGCGACGCCGATACCTAGGCGTACGTCTCGCAAGTGATCGA
>JAEHDI010000781.1 GCA_016880505.1 Bryobacterales bacterium
CTTGCGATTTGTGGAAATGAATCCGCCGCGGGCGCTGCAACTCTTTCGGCCGGAGAGGTAGCAAAGATCCGCCAGGCTCATGATCTCGCGGATGATCTCGAGAATCGACTTGTCCTGGTAACCCTCCTCCCGCTGCTTGATGAAATAGGCGTTTTCCGAGATCAGGCTGCCGTCCACCACCAGGAAAATGCCGTTCTGTGTGGCCACCTCTTTCACCGCGCGGAGATTGCCCATCGAAAATGGCTGGCCTCCGAGCAGGTTGGTGGTCGCCTCCATACGCACGAAGGAGATCTTGTCGGCGCCGTACTGCGCGATCACTTTGCGAAACTTGTCGATGTCGAGGTTGCCCTTGAACGGACAGGTGCTTTGCGTGACCAGCGCTTCGTCGGTGAAGATCTCGAGCACCGTTCCGCCAACAATCTCGAAGTGCGCCCGGGTCGTCGTGAAGTGGTAGTTCATCGGCACCACGTCGCCCGGCTTGACGAACACTTTGGCCAGCAGATGCTCAGCGGCGCGCCCCTGGTGGGCCGGCAGCAAATACTCGTGTCCGAAGACGTCCTTTACCGCCGCCGCCAGCTTGTAGAAGCTCTCCGAGCCGGCGTAGGCGTCGTCGGCCGTCATCATCGCGGCAAGCTGGTTGTCGCTCATCGAGTTCGTGCCGCTGTCGGTCAGCATGTCCAGGAAGATGTCCTTCGTTCGTAACAGGAAGGTGTTGTAGCCTGCCTCCTCCATAGCGGCGAGGCGCTGCCCGGCCGGGATGAGATTCGCCTTCTGGACGATTCTCACCTTGTGCATCTCGATCGGGATTTCTCTTCCGTCGGACAGTCTGACACTCATGAAAAAGCTCCTTCTAGGAATATGGGGGGTACTACGGTAATCTCGCAGTATAGTCGATTTTCAGACCTGATGTGATGAAATCGCTGGCTGAGTCCCCTCAGGTATAATTCCCGCTTGCCCGGAGGATCCGCGTCGATGCCCGCCGCCCCAGAAACCGCTTCGGTGTCTCTCCCCGAGAACGCGTACAAGCCGCTCGCGGCCGGCGAAACATACCGCCCCGTCGTGCCGGCGGCGGAAGCGCCTCCCGAACTCACCGGCCGGTCCATCGGGTGGGGAGTGCTGCTCTGCGTGATCTTCACCGTGGCCTCGGCCTACTCCGGCCTCAAGGTTGGCCAGGTGATGGAGGCGGCTATCCCGATCTCGATCCTGGCAATCGGGCTGGCTCGTATGTACCCTCGCCGCTCCTCCGTGCTCGAGAACGTGATCATCACCGGCATCGGCGGCGTCGCCGGCTCGGTCGTCGCGGGCGCGATTTTCACGCTGCCCGCCCTCTACATTCTGAAGCTGGACCCGCACCCCGTCCAAACGATCTTCATCTGCCTCGCGGGCGGTTGCCTTGGCACTCTTTTCCTCATTCCGCTGCGTCGATATTTCGTCCGCGACATGCACGGTCTTCTTCCGTACCCGGAGGCCACCGCCATTACGGAGGTCCTCATCACCGGGGAGAAAGGCGGCGCGCAGGCGCGGCTCCTGCTCCAGGCGACCGCCATCGCGGGCGTCTACGACTTCTTTGTCACGACATTCCACGTCTGGAAGGAGTATGTGGACTTCCACTTCCTTCCGATCATGCGCACGCTCAGCGA
>JAEHDI010000782.1 GCA_016880505.1 Bryobacterales bacterium
ACACGCCTCGCATCAACGAACGGCTCGAGGCCCAGGCCAATGCGATCCGCACGTTCCATGGCGCATCCACGGATCGTCTAGGCCACCGTGATGATCTTCGCTCCACTCTTCAGAAGATTCAGGAAATTGCAGGCAAGCTGCCCACACCGGGTTCACTGCCGGGCAAACTCTAGGTCTTGGGCGACCTTCCTTCCAGAGTCCTGTTATCAGACTATCCTTCGTGACAGACTTGCTACTAACCATCGTTAATGGCATACTGCACACTTCCGCTGTGAGTAGCCGGGCACTGGGAAGTCTCGCCTGTAGAACTGTGGGTTTTGACTACAGACAAGTACCGTCAACGTACACATGATGGCAGATAGGGTAATGTTGCGCTAGCACAGAAGTTTGCACGGGTTTGTCCAAAAGATAGCCACCACAATTGTAATTTCTGGCCTACTCTTAGGGGTGACAAGGAGGTCCAGCGTATGCGGCTCGAGTCCGGTGAAACTCGTCGTGGTCAGATTGTGGTGATGGTCACGCTGGGCCTGCTCGCTATGTGCGGTATGTTGGGTCTCGTTGTTGATCTTGGCTGGTCGTATTTCGTCAAGAAATCGGCTCAGGGAGCCGCCGATGCGGCGGCACTGGCAGCGGCTTTGGCGGCGTTCGATACCGCTGGTCCCTCCGCGCCATATAACAGCAAATGTGGAGTGAGCTTGGTCTGTTCCCCGACACCGGTTCCCTGCCCCGCGTCTGACAATCTGATGGCCGGATGCCTGTACGCACAGCAGAATGGTTTTGCGGTGGATGGACACGCGGGCCGGCAATCCGTGAGGATGGCCGCCAACGCTGAGTTCCCGCCAGCTTCTCCGCCGACCGCCCCCGGCATCCCAGTTTACTATTGGGTGACTGTTCGCACCGTGGAAAATGTCCCACAGCTCTTCTCTGCTGTCTTTGGAAACTCATCCGGAGTTGTGTCCGCCCGGGCCACGGCAGGCATCGCCAGTATTCCGTTTCCCGGTGTCATTTACGGGCTCAATATCATTACGGACCCTGGTCCATTTGGAACCGGGGTGGATATTTCAATGACGGGCGGTCACGGTCAAAACTGGATCAAAACGGTGGGCGGAGTTTACATGGCCTCTGAGGCGAACGGCCCCAGCAACTGGGCGGGCGAAACGAGCGGCACGGGGACTGTGGAAGCCTCAGTGATCAACATATACGGAGCCGGCGGCGTGAAGGAACCGGGCTATTACAGCCCGACGCCGGTCAACCTGAGCAATTTCGAACCTTTTCGCGATCCGGTGGAGAAGGCAACGCGCCTGGTGGGTCAGCCTGACGCCCCGGACCCACAGAGTGCCCCGTTGCAGGCCGTCTCTGGCGGAACCATCTTTGGCGACTGCACGAATCCGCCCACGGTCAGCTCCGGTACTTACTACGCCACAGACCAGAACGGGGAGCCGACGGGCGCGCCCATCCGGGTCAATGGATGTGTGAACTTCGGTAGCCCCGGACAGTTCAACAATTTTGTCTTCGCTGGCGGCCTGCACTTTGCTGATACGGGCTCACAAGTGAAGGTCGCGCCGGGCCGCTATTTCGCCGCGGGTGCGCTGAGAAACAACGACGTTTTCTACATGCGCAATGGGGTTGAGTTGACGGACTACACGCCTCTCGTCGACGGAAACGCACAGCCGACCCAGGATCTTGGTGAAATCTTCGTGTTCACCGACCAGAATTATCCCGGCCTCCCAATTCCTGCGGACCTCAAGCAGCGACTGGACGCTCTGGGCCTCGGCTACGGAAGAGTCGAAGTTCAGACTGGAAACACTGACAGCTCTGAGATAAGTCTCCACGGTCTGACAACTGATCCTGTGCTAAGGACATCCCTTCCAGGCAACCTGCAGCACTTCTCGCCGGTTGTCTTGTACGTCGATCAGGGAAATTCGAGAATCGACTACGACAACGGCGTGCTCCAAAAACCTGGCGATCCCGGATGCACAGCGGAACCGTGCCTGAGCGACACGACCGAAGTGGACGATCCGATGATGATGCTTCAGTCGAGCCCCAATTACGACGTATTCGGGACCGTGTACGTGCCGCGCGGCGGTAGCTTACAATTCCAGGGCTCCGGGAACATTGACGCGCCGTCGCAATTCATCGCCGGTACGTTCGGTCTGCGGGGTGGTGCGCAAATTAACCCCCAACCGCTCAATCCCGGATTCGCACTGATGAGAGCGGTGCTGATCGAATAGGAAATGTTCGTCGGAGAGCGGCGTCACCCCAGCCTGACAAGATGAGGGTTGCATGTCAACGAGCAGGCGGCGGCCAACTCGCTGCGCGCTTGGCGTGAATTGCGATGGGCTCCTCCACCTTGTTTGTCCCAGAGAGGAGTTACAGAACTGGTAGGATGGCCTTTTCTTCCCATTGGGGGAAGAAACTTCCGTGGGCGCAGCAGCACCCGGTCGAACTTTCCACACATTCTCTGCGGCTTAACGA
>JAEHDI010000783.1 GCA_016880505.1 Bryobacterales bacterium
CCTGACGGGCGCAAGCTGCCCGTGTTCGTGCGCACCTTCGAGGAGATGGGTTACCTGCCCGCGGCGATGATCAATTACCTCGCCCTGCTTGGGTGGAGTTACGACGACAAGACCGAAATCATGGGCCGCGACGAGCTAATCGAGCGCTTCAGCCTCGACCGTGTGAACGCATCGCCGGCCGTCTGGAACTACGAGAAACTGGATCATCTCAACGGCCATTACATCCGTCAACTGCCGGTGGACGAACTCGCTGAACGGTTGCTCCCCTTTGCCAGCGCCGCCGGCTTTCAGGTCGACCTGGAAAAGATGATCCAGGTGACTCCGCTCATCCGGGAGCGCATCACCACGCTCGGCGATGTGGCAACCGTTGCGAACTTCTTTTTCCTGGACGAACTGCCGCCCTATGATGCCTCTGAGTTGATTCCACAGAAGGGGAATGCGGCAATGGCCCTGACCGCGTTGCAGCGTGCCGGCAAAGCCCTCGACGCGGCCGCTTTCACACACGAGGCGCTCGAAGTAAGGTTACGCGACGAAGCGAACGCGATGGGGGTCAAGGCGGGGCAGATGTTTCAACCCATCCGCGTGGCGGTATGCGGCCGCAAAGCGGCGCCACCGCTGTTTGAAACCATGGAAGTACTGGGAAGGGCAACCTGCCTCAAGCGGATCGGCCAGGCGATACATAAGTTGGAGCATGCTGTCCGAATCGGAGTGGAAATGCGATGAGTATGCCAAATCCCGACATGATTGGTGAGGATGCCAGGAAAGAATCAGGGACCGCGACTTCTCCTTCCCATTTCATCAAGGAGCTCGTCCGTCAAGACGTCGCCGCCAACAAGAATGACGGCCGGGTGCATACGCGTTTTCCTCCGGAGCCCAACGGCTACCTGCATATCGGCCATGCCAAATCGATCTGCCTGAACTTCGGGCTGGCCGCGGAGTTCGGCGGCAAATGCAACCTGAGGTTCGACGACACCAACCCCAGCAAGGAGGAAACCGAGTACGTCGACTCGATCATTGAAGATGTCCGCTGGCTCGGTTTCGACTGGGAAGACCGGCTCTTCTATGCCTCTGACTACTTTGACCAGCTCTACCAGTGGGCCGTACAACTGATCAAGGCCGGTAGGGCGTATGTCTGCGATCTGACCGCGGAAGAGATTCGCGAGTACCGCGGCACGTTGACCGAACCCGGGCGGGAAAGCCCCTATCGCGGTCGTTCGGTCGAGGAGAACCTCAACCTGTTTGAGCGCATGCGGGCAGGAGAGTTTCCGGACGGCTCGCGCACCTTGCGGGCGAAGATCGATATGGCTTCGCCCAACCTGAACATGCGGGATCCCGTGATGTACCGGATCCTTCACGCCGAGCATCACCGGACAGGCGGCAAGTGGTGCATCTATCCGATGTACGACTTCGCCCACGGCCAGTGCGATTCGATCGAGGGAATCACACACTCCATATGCACGCTCGAGTTCGCGGATCACCGGCCGCTGTACGACTGGTTCATCGAGCAGTTGGGCATCTTTCCGTCCAGGCAGTATGAGTTTGCCCGGCTCAACCTGACCCACACCCTGTTGAGCAAGCGCAAGCTACTGATGTTGGTCCACCAGGGGCACGTGAGCGGCTGGGATGACCCGCGCATGCCGACCATCTGCGGCATCCGCCGCCGCGGCTATACTCCGGAAGCGATTCGCGCTTTCTGTGAGCGTATCGGCGTGGCCCGGACGGACGGCGTGATCGAGATCTCTCTTTTGGAGCATTTTGTCCGAGAGGACCTTAACCGGCGTTCCCCGCGCGTCATGGCCGT
The DNA here is from genome assembly GCA_016880505.1 of Bryobacterales bacterium. Taxonomy (GTDB): domain Bacteria; phylum Acidobacteriota; class Terriglobia; order Bryobacterales; family Bryobacteraceae; genus JAEHDI01. The sequence goes on from JAEHDI010000783.1 coordinate 1,802, forward strand.
GTTGCGTCCCTTGCGGGTCGTGATCGATAACTACCCCGAGGACCGTGTCGAGGAACTTGAGGCGGTCAACAACCCGGAGGATCCAGGCATGGGCACTCGCAGGGTCCCTTTTTCCCGCGTGCTCTACATTGAACGGGACGATTTTCGCGAAGATCCGCCGAAACAGTACTTCCGGCTGGCGCCCGGCCGCGAAGTCCGCCTTCGCTACGGGTACTTCGTCAAGTGCACCGGCGCCGTCAAGGATGAGACCACCGGCGAGGTAACCGAAATCCATTGCACGTACGACCCCGCGACACGGGGAGGCAACGCTCCGGATGGGCGAAAGGTGAAGGCGACCATTCATTGGGTGTCTGCCGCTCATGCTGTCGAGGCGGAGGTGCGGCTGTACGACCACCTCTTTAGCCGCGAGAACCCGGGTGACGACAGTGAAGGCCTGGATTTCACCTCCTACCTCAACCCGAAATCTCTGGAAGTCTTGACCGGCTGCAAGCTGGAACCGAGCCTGGCCGGCGCCGGCCACGGCCGCCGGTACCAGTTTGAACGTCTGGGCTACTTCTGCGTCGATTCGGACTCAGCCCCGGACCACCTGGTGTTTGACCGGACGATGACGCTTCGCGACACCTGGGCCAAGATCGAGAAAGCGTTGGAGGAGAAGAAGCGGTAAGACGGTCACACCTGAAAGGCCACGGGAGTTTAAGAATGGTCATCCTCGGAATCGGCGGCCTGCTCAATGACGCCGCCTGCGCCATCGTGAAAGACGGCCGGCTGGTCGCCGCCGTCGAACAGAAGAAACTTGCCCGGCGGTTCCACCCCGGTGAGCTCCCGGACGAAGCCATCGCGATTTGTCTCGAAATGGCCGGCGTGCCGACGGCCGCGGTCGACTGCGTCGCCCTTGTGCGGCCCTTCTCGTCAGGCGTCGAAACCGCCATCCATCTCGAGCTGCGAGGGGCCTTCCCCAACGGGCAGATTGTTCTCGTAGAACACCATGTCGCTCACGCCGCTTCGGCTTACTACGCCTCGCCCTTCGATCAGGCGACGGTACTCACCCTCGACCGGAGCGGCGACTTCCGGTGCGGCGCCCGCTGGCGTGCTTCCGGAAACCAGCTCACCCTCGAGCGTGAACTGTACTATCCGGACTCGCTCGGGGACCTCTACGGCCGTGTTACCGCGCTGCTCGGCTTCGAGGCCAATGCCGATGAGCACAAGGTCCAGTGGCTTTCGGCCACGTGCCCGGATGACCG
>JAEHDI010000784.1 GCA_016880505.1 Bryobacterales bacterium
AATTCCGGTCCGCCAGCCGCTCAGGGCAATTTGAGTTCCGTCCGGCGAAAAACGCAGGAACACCGGCATGAAGGCGCCCACGATCTGGAAGGGCGCGGGCGCATACTTGCGCGGACGCGCGCCCGGTGGCTTCGAAATCCAGAGTGATGTGTAGACTTTTCCTCCTTCTTCAACACGTCTCCAGATCGCCAGCGTTTTTCCGTCCGGTGAGATGGCGGCGGCCCGCACTTCCTCCGCAAAGATGCGCTGAGGCTGCCCTCCGGCGAGAGCGATCGACCAAAGGGTGTTGGCACTCATGAAATAGATTCGATCGCCCTCGGGTGACCAGAACACAGGCGATACGATGTTGGTCGCTGCTACGCCCTCGGGAAGATTTGTCAGTTGAGCGGGAGCTGCCGCGTCTAGACCACGCACCATGACCTGCACACGGCCATTGATCTCTTTCAGGTACGCCACGCTCTTGCCGTCTGGCGACCAGGCTCCCATCACTTCCAACTCGGGGTCGGTGGCGAACGGCGTGAACCTGATGTTCGAAATCTCGATCGGCTCGGACCGCGTCAAGTACAGGACGACCGAGAGTATGGCGAGCACGACGACGGCAACACCGAGTGCCCGTATGATCCAAACGGTTCTGTGATGGCGCGCAGAAGGGAGCTGTGCCGCCGTCGCAGCCTCTTTCTTCGGCTGCTCGGACGGGGTGACGTCGGTAATGGTTTCGCACGCGGCCTCGGCGGCACTCTCTTGGCTCGGCAACGGCGCTTCAGGCTCGATCGCCTCGACAGGCGCGACGAAGCGATATCCGCGACGAGGCAGGGTTTCAACGAAGCGCGGGGTGTCGGCCGAATCAGAGAGGGCATCCCGCAGCCGCATCACCGCGTTGTTCACGCTGTGCTCGAATTCTACGACTGTCCCGTCGGGCCAGAGCCGCTGGCGGATCTCCTCCCGGCTGATCAGTTGCCCGGGGCGCTCCACAAGCAGCGCCAACACTTCGAGGGACTGATAGGGGACGCGCAGCCGGATACCTCTTTTCCGTAGCTCCCGCGTGCACAAGTCCAGCTCGAAAACGCCGAATTTGACAGATGGCACCGGATCCACTCAGAGGATATCATGTGCCAGAAATGAGATCTAGGACAATAAGATCCTTATTTTCAATTGCTTATCTTGGGACATACGCACGAGCGGCAATGCATCGAACCGTAAACGGAATTCGGCCAAAGTTAGGGCGGTAGAGTCCCCTTTACCTACTGATTTCAGGAGTCCGATACCTATGTCCAAACAGTACGTACTCGCTTTGCTGCTCATAGCGCTTCTGGCGCTGCCGGCTTGGCCGCAAGCCAGCACCGGGGGCGTGAGCGGAACGGTCCGCGACCTGACGGAAGCCGTGGTCCCGAGTGTGACGGTCACACTCGTCAACACGGCGACCGGAGGCGCGTCCCGAACGGTTACTAATGAAGTCGGTCTTTATACGTTCCCTGGTGTCGTGCCGGGACCGTACCGGCTCACCATCGCGCACGAGGGTTTCGAGAGATTCGAAGTCACCCTGACCGTGCACGTGGGCGAGAACCTTGCCATCGATCCGTTGCTCAAACCGGGGCAGACCGCAACCACGGTCGAGGTTCGCGACGTCACGCCGATCGTAAAGCTTGACAGTCCAACCCTCGGACACGTGCTCGAGCGCCAGAGGATCGAGCAGTTGCCACTCAACGGGCGCAGCATCACCACACTGCTGAACACTGTGCCCGGCATGGAAGGCAACCGCGCTTACGGCCTGCGGGAAGGCTCGCAGGACATGATCCTCGACGGCGCCACCCTGACCGACCGCAACTGGGGCGGCAATCCAAGGCGCCAGCCAGGCCTGGATTCCATCCAGGAGTTCAACGCCGAAGACAGCGGCTCCTCGGCGAAGTTCAGCCGCCCGACCCCGATTCTCTACTCCACCCGCAGTGGAACTAACGATTTCCACGGCTCGCTGTTTGAGTTCAATCGCAACAACGGTTACGGTAAGGCGCGCCGCCGCGAAGAAGGCAACAAGCCCTCGTTCCTGAACAGGAACGAATTCGGCGGCACGGCCGGCGGGCCCGTGTGGCTGCCAAAACTTTATGACGGCCGCAACCGCACCTTCTGGTTCTTCTCCCACGAATCACACCGCAACATCGCGCCCTACTCTGCGGAATTCCAGGTTCCGACCGAAGCCATGCGCAACGGCGACTTCAGCCAGCTCTACGATGATGCGGGACGGTTCATCAAGATCTACAACCCCTGGACAACGGACTCGGCCACCTGGTCGCGCGAGCAGTTCTCCTACCAGGGGCGGGCCAACGTCATCGACCCGGTCTTGATGAGCCCGCTTGCGAAGAAGTTGTTCGACATCACTCCGGCGCCAACCCATCCGGACGTGAATCCGCTCGTCGATTCAAACTGGATTGGCCCAGTGCCCAACACGACCCGACAGTGGACGCTCACCACCCGTTTCGATCATCGCTTCTCCGACAATGACCAGGTCTATGTTCGATATACGCAAGGCTCGCACCACCAACTGTCGCAATTCTATGGTCAGCCCATGCTCAACAACGTAGCCGGCATGAGGAACGCCACCGCCCCGAACCGGAGCGCGGCTGTTTCCTGGGTCCGAACCCTTTCGCCGACTTGGTTCAACGAGCTGCTCGTTTCCTTTAGTCGTGAGAATGCTTTCTCCGGCACCGGCGAACCGGGCGTCAAGTACGCCGAAGAGCTTGGCCTGCCGAACCCGTTTAACAAGGAAGGCTGGCCCGCCATCTATGAGACGGGTCTTGGCAACTATTACTTTGAGACCGAGAACATGAGGAGAGCGCCCTTCACGTACGCACTGATCGACGACAACATAACCAAGGTGGTCGGCCGGCACGAATTGCAGTTCGGAGGGCACTACCGCTTCGACCAGCTCAACTACATGTACGAGCAGCAACACACGCAGGGCTCGCACGAGTTCAACACCCTGTCAACGGCGCTGTATGACCCGAGTTCCCCACGCTCCGAGCCCTACGAGGTGCCGAACACCGGCCAATACCTCGCCAACATGTTCATCGGCTCGATGAACTACTCGGCGAACTTCGCCCGCGGATACTTTTACGCGCGCTCGAAAGAGTATGCGTTCTACTTTCAGGACAGGTTCCGGGTAACGCCTCGACTGACGCTCAGCCTCGGCCTCCGCTGGGAATACTGGCCGCCGTATCGCGAGAAGTACAACATGCTGGTCGCCTACGACCCTGACCGCAAAGCAGCCGTGCTCGGCTCGGATCTCGAATCCATGTACCGCGTCCAAGCCGCGCTTCCCTCCATCGTCGATCGCTACCAACAGCTCGGTCTCCAGTTCCTGTCGTATCAAGAGGCCGGCTGGCCTGAAAGACTGATGGATAGCACTCGGAAGAATTTCGGTCCCCGGCTGGGCTTCGCCTATCGGCTCACCAATGGGGACCGCGCCGCCGTCCTCCGTGGCGGCTACCGTGTCTCCTACTTCCCGATCCCGATGTCGACCTGGGGCCAGCGGCAGCGCATGAACGTGCCCAGCCGCGCCCGCTTTACCAACTATTCGGCCAACTACTCTTGGGAGTCGCCCGATGGGATCTCAAACTACAGCCTCCGTTCGGCGCCCACCATCATTGCCGGCAAGAATAGCAGCGATGCCATCCCCACCAATGACGCCAGCTTCATCGCCCGCGGCGAGGGGTGGCTCAGCTACTTTGCCAAGGAACAGCCGGACACCCGCGTCCAGGACTGGAACCTGACTCTCGAGAAAGAGGTCCTGCCGGACACAGTCGCACGCGTCGCGGCGGTTGGAAACCACACCTCGAACCTCGAGCAGTACTACCGTTACAACGAAGCTCCGCCCGCCTACGTTTGGTACAGGCGGACCGGCTTGCCAACACCGACCGGCGAGTTCGGCAATGTCGCCATGCGGCCGCACGATCAGCAAGTCCTCGGGACCATCGAGGAGTTCCAGAAAAGCGGCTGGTCCAACTACGGCGGCGTGCAGTTCGAGCTCGAGCGCCGCTTCAGCAAGGGCTACGGCTTTCAGGTCTTTTACAACATTCACAACGTCCTGGGCGCCGGCGGTGGCGGTTACGGCGTCTACATCCTCGATCCCACCCAGTTCCTGCCCGGCGCAGTGCCGGAGGATATGCACGACCGCGCGAGGTTCCTCAACTACCGGCGCGAGCGCGACTACCCAAAGCACAGTGTTCGATGGAACTGGGTCGCCGAACTGCCTTTTGGTAAGGGCAAACCACTCGGGGGCAATGCCAGCGGCGCTCTCGAGAAGTTGATTGGCGGCTGGCAGATCTCCGGCATGGGATATCTGCGCAGCACGTATTTCGAGCTGCCCACAAACCTCTATCCAACCACCGGCAATCCGGTCGAGATCTATGGCTACAAGCATCCGATCCAGGACTGCCGCAGCGGAACCTGCACTTCTGGCTACCTCTGGTGGAATGGTTACATTCCTCCACACAAGATCAACAGCTACGACGCCAACGGACAACCCAATGGCGTGATGGGCGTCCCCGAGAGCTACCGGCCCGCTGGACAGCCGCTCAATCCGTGGCCGGCCAATCCGGACCCAGCCGATCCGATGTATGAACTCTATGGCACCAACGATGTCACGGTCACGCTGAACGACGGCTCCCGGATTCGCACCGCCTACAACGACAACCTGCACCCCTGGCGGAACCAGTACTTCTCCAGCGTCCGCCAGTGGAGCATGGATGCGCAGCTTTCCAAGCGCATCCCGATCACGGAGCAGGTCGCGCTTCAGATCAAAGTCGATGCCTTCAACGTGTTCAACGCTCCCAACAACTTCTTCCGCGGATGTGCAACTTGCAGCGATGGCAGCTTCTCGACGCTGTCGTCCGCTCCTGGTTATGCAAACTTCTACCCGAGGGAAATCCAACTCGGGGCGCGTTTAACCTGGTAGTCCTCTCTTGACCAACGGAACGGGGCGGGCGTAGAACGACCGCCCCGTTCCACTCTGCTGTCTCGTAATCAACGCCCAGCCAGCAGGATCGGTTTCATCCAGGTCGGCCTAAGAATAAGTTCGGCAGGAAAGACCATGACGCACGAGTTCGACGGCAAAAAATACGAGAGGGCATCCACTCACCAAAAGGAATGGGGAGCGAAGCTCATTGCGGAACTCTCCCTGCAGGGAACCGA
>JAEHDI010000785.1 GCA_016880505.1 Bryobacterales bacterium
GCCCCCCCACGCGCTCTATCTCCTCGATCCCGATCCCGGCCCCGCGTGGGCGCCGTTCGCCGGGATCCGGCCGCTGTGCGAGCTGCGCGCCGGCGCGCACCTCGTGCGCCAGCGGTGGGAGACGTTCGTCGGGAGCGAGGCCGCCGCGATCTTCGCTCTGCCGCACCTCGCCGGTTTCCCCGAGCAGGGCGTGCCGGTCGTGGAAACCCGGCGCCCGGTCCTGGGACCGGCGGTGATCGGGTCGTCGACTTTTGCGCCGCGCGGTCTCGCCGGCCCGCTCCCCGATGCGCCCGCCCGGCTCACCCACGACGGTGTCACCGTCGGCTGGGCGGTGCCCGCGGGAAGCACGTGGACGGGCCCTGTGGCGAACGCGCAGGCGATCAATGTCGAAGGCGTCGTGCTCCGCGGCGTACACGACCTGATCAGCGCGCTCGAGCAGCTGCTGCGGGACGACGTGCTCAAGCTCCTGGCATCTGAAGAAGCGTGCTTTTTCCCGCGCCGTTCTCTCCGATTACGCAAAAGGTCTCTCCCCGGCGCACTTCAAAAGACACATCCCGGAGAGCCCAGAAATCGCGGTGAAACGACCGCCGGTTGAGCGTCAGAAGTTCCTTAAGCCGGTCGCCCGGAGCGGCGTAGATTGGATAGCTCTTGGAGACGCCTTGAAACTCGACGGAAGTCACGAAGTTATTTCCTCGCTCGGAAGGCGGGGCAACTACGAATCTACTGGAGGGCGAGGGGAAGTGTCAACGCACGGCGCAAACGTCCGGACAAACGAAAGGGCGACCGCCGACACTCTGCTGCGATGCCAGCCCCGGCCGGCCAATTTTCCGTAACCGAAGCCGCATCCTCCAACTGTGTTCTACCTTACTCTTGCGGTGCGCGTTCCGCGGCGCCTTCTCTAGCCTTTTAATGGCTCTCCGGCGCTTCAGGTTCACAGTTGGCCAGCGGAGAAAGCCGGTAGTCGCCCCCAATTGTGGACGTTCTCTATGGACTTCCTCCTTTGTTACGACCGTCTCCCGAAGGAAAAAGCCGTGATATCCTCCCTCCCGATGGAGGGAACCGGAATCCAGCCGCTCTCGACCGTCTTCCACCCTCAATATGGACCCGGTAGCCTGCCCTTGTCAAGCGATCGTGGATCCGAGCATCCGAAGTTGACAGAATCGGCTAGCGGTGAATACGCTGAATAGAGAGCCCACGACGCCGGCGTAGCTCAGAGGCTAGAGCGAGGGTCTCATAATCCCTAGGTCGCTGGTTCGATTCCAGCCGCCGGCACCATCCCGAGCGCATCAGTCTCCGACGATGAGCGTGTAGATACGGTCGAGGTCGTCAGTCGAGTAGTATTCGATTTCTATGCGGCCGCGATGATCCGATTTCTGCTGGATCCGAACTCTCGTGCCGAGCACCCGTTCCAGCTCGTAAATTGCGGCTTTGACGTTCGGATCGATCGATACCTCATCGGGAGACTTGGTTTCCCTCGACTCCGTCATTCGCTGGATGAGCCGTTCGACCTGCCGGACCGATAACCCTTGCGCCGAGGCCTTCTCTGCGACCTGGCGCTGCAATTCCTCACTTGGCAGCCCGAGAATCGCCCGGGCATGCCCCATCGACAGTCGGTGTTCCGTGAGAAGTTGCTGAATGTCCGGCGGCAGACGAAGCAGACGAAGCAGGTTGGTGATCGTGCTGCGATCCTTTCCCGTCCGCCTTCCGATTTCGTCATGACTGAGTCCAAGTTCCTTCACTAGGCGCTCGAACGCGTGCGCGACTTCGATCGGCGTCAGGTCCTCGCGTTGGATGTTCTCGATCAGCGTGACTTCCAGAAGCTGCTCGTCGGTCAGGTTCTGAACCACGACGGGCACCTCGGTCAAGCCGGCGATTTTCGACGCGCGCCACCGCCGCTCGCCGGCAACGAGCTGATAGCGGTTCTCGTGCCAGCGCACGATGAGAGGCTGAATCACGCCGTTCGCCTTGATCGATTGCGCGAGCTCATCGAGCTTCTCGGCCTGGAATATCGTGCGTGATTGAAGCGGATTTGGGTCAATCTGAGTGACGGGGATCCGCAACACCTCTTCACCCTCGGCACGCCGAGGTACTGGGGCCGGGGCCGAAGCAGGCTGGGGTGCGCGGGGCGCCAGGAGCGCCGACAGGCCCTTACCGAGCGCCTTCCGTGGGTGTTCTGACGTCTTGGTCATTCGCTAGGATCTCCTTCGCGAGCCGGATGTAGCTTTCCGCTCCGCGGGACCGGATGTCGTAGGCAAGAATCGGTTTGCCGTAACTGGGGGCTTCAGCCAGTCGGACACTCCGGGGAATCACAGTCTTGAAGACTTCGTCGCTGAAGAACTCCCTCAGATCGGCGGCGACCTGGCGGGTCAGATTCGTCCGCTCGTCAAACATGGTGAGCAGCACCCCCTCGATTTTCAGCGGGTGGTGGAAAGACTCGCGGATGCGCTCGACTGTGTCCAGCAACTGGGAAATGCCCTCGAGTGCGAAAAACTCGCACTGGATCGGGATTAGCACCGAATCCGCTGCCACGAGCGCGTTTAGCGTCAACAGGTCTAGCGCCGGCGGGCAGTCGATCAGGATGTATTCGTACTTATCCCGCAATGTTTGTAGCGTCTGGCGCAGGCGGGTTTCTCTCCCCTCGAATTCAATCAGCTCAAGGTTCGCACCGACGAGGTTTCTGTCAGCCGGAATGAGATCTAGCCCGAAAAAATCCGTCTGCACGGTGATCGACCCGATCTCCCGTTGGCCCATGAGCGCGTGATACAGGCTTGCGCGCTCGTGGTCCTTGGAAACGCCAAGCCCGGTGGTGGAATTGCCCTGCGGATCCGCATCGACGAGGAGAACACGCAGGTCGTTGGCGGCGAGAGAAGCCGCCAGATTGATGGCGGTCGTTGTTTTGCCGACGCCGCCTTTTTGGTTCGCAATCGCGATGACCTTACCCAAGAATCAGACTCCCGGGAATGATTCCACTCATCGTAACACGGCTGGTGTTTCACGTGGAACGCCCAGACGTAGACCGAACAAAGCCAATCCCATTTACGAACACACTCACGTTCCACGTGAAACCTGACGTCCGATCAGAATCACTCGACGCTCTCCCCACGGCGACTTCTCAGAAGGATCCCAGATTATATCTTTTATTTTCAACAGCTTAGCGCGATCATCTTCTCCGGTCAGCAACCCCACGGCCGGTGCCAGCCTCGGCACAAGCCGTACGACCTCTTTCGGGGAAACCGCCCGTGCCACGATCAGATCGAACCGCTCCTCGACGTCCTCGGCTCGCCGGGCGATGACCCGCACGTTCTCCCACCCCCGTGTCGCCTCGCGAAGGAAAACTGCTTTCTTTTGAACAGACTCGATCAGCGTGACCCGGCAGTCGGGGCGCAGAACGGCGATCGGAATTCCGGGAAAGCCGGCACCGGAGCCGATGTCGGCGATGGAAACAAAGGACTTAGGCAGGCGGGCGGCGAAAAAGAGCGATTCGCAGTAGTGGCGGAGGACGGC
>JAEHDI010000786.1 GCA_016880505.1 Bryobacterales bacterium
ACGCAGGTCGAGGCGGCGCAGCACTGTGGGGTGACGCAGCCGCGGATTAATGATCTGCTCCGCGGCCGCGTTTCGCGCTTCTCGCTGGACGCGCTGGTGAATATCTCGACTGCGCTGGGCTGCCGCGTGCGGGTCGATCTTGAAGCCGCCTAAGTGGGGGAGCAGCAGCAATCCACCAAGTCTGAGAACCGGCAGAGGCGGCAGAGGGGACAGCCTGACCCGCCCGGGCGCGCTTCCGCCTCGAACTGTCCAGCACCGTCGGGCTGAGCTCCGGCAGTTTCGAGGACAGGCCCGGTTCGGCTATGATGTACCCCACACCGACGCCGATGCTCGAAAAAGTGAATCTCCGGCTTAAGCTGAGCAAAGAGGAATACCGGTCCGTCCTGCCCGCGCTCCAGCAGCGGCTGTACGACCTGGAAAAAGCCTGCTGGGACCACAGAACCGCCTCGATCCTGCTTTTCGAGGGCTGGGACGCCTCCGGCAAGGGTTCCGCGATCGCGACGCTTACCGAACGGCTGGATCCTCGCGGCTTCAAGCTCTATCCGATCCAGCCGCCACGCACTTACGAGCAGAACCACCCGTGGTTGTGGCGGTTCTGGTCACGCACGCCGAATTACGGCGAGATGGCCATCTTCGACCAAAGCTGGTATCGCCGCGTGCTCCAGGACCGCGTTGGAAAGCTGATCTCCAAACGCGAGGCCGGCAGCGCGTTTCAGGACATTCTCGAGTTCGAGCAGATGCTTGCCGACGACGGAACCGTCATCGTCAAGTTCTGGCTCCACATCAGCAGAAAGGAACAGAAGAAACGCTTTGAGGCGCTCGAGAAAGACCCGCTCGAAAGTTGGCGGGTCACCAAAGAGGACTGGGTGCGCTACCGGAAGTACGACAGCTACTTGAAGGCGGCCGAAGAGATGCTGGCGCGGACGGAATCGGAGTACGGACCCTGGACCATCGTCGAAGCAACGTCCCGGTGGTTCGCCCGGCGAAAAATCTTTGAGACCGTCATCCGTGCGCTTGAAGCGCGCTTGGGCGATGCCGCCCCCCCGGTCCATCCGGTGGGCGGCAAATCCCGCGCGAAGGTCGGAAACAGGCAGAAATCGCGCAAGGGGAGGCCGTGATGCTGGAAACCGTCGACCTGAGCCAGTCAATCGATCGGGAGACCTACGACGTGCAGCTCACGCGGCGACAGATCCAATTGCGGGAGCTTGGCTACCAGGTATACCGGCAGAAGCGGCCGGTGGTGATGGTGTTCGAGGGCTGGGACGCTGCCGGCAAGGGCGGCGCAATCAAGCGGCTAACCGAGCGGCTCGATCCGCGCGGCTACTCCGTCTTCCCGATCAGCGCTCCGGAGGGCGAGGACAAGACCCATCACTACCTGTATCGCTTCTGGCGGCGCCTTCCCGAGTGCGGGCAGATTTCGATCTTCGACCGGAGCTGGTACGGGCGGGTGCTGGTCGAGCGCGTCGAAGGTTTCTGCACGGAGGAGGCATGGCGCCGGGCCTACCGCGAGATCAACTCCTTCGAGCGGCAACTGGTGGAGTTCGGCGCCGTCCTCCTGAAGCTCTGGATTCACATCAGCCGCGAGGAGCAGCTCCGAAGGTTCGAAGAGCGGGAGCGGATCGCGTACAAGTCGTGGAAACTGACACAAGAGGACTGGCGCAATCGCGACAAGTGGCCGGCCTATCAGGAAGCGGTCGAAGACATGCTGCTCAAGACGAGCACCGTCACCGCGCCGTGGACGGTCGTGGAGGGCAATGACAAATTGTGGGCGCGTGTGAAGGTGTGCGCCACGGCGGTGGACACATTGTCGCGTGAGTTGAAATACGAACCGCGCGAACCGCTCCGGAAGGGCGGCAACGGCCGGAAGAAGTCCAAGTAGACCGGCGCCCGGCCCTCACTTCGCCTCCTGCAAATCCGCCAGATAGCCGATGAAGTGAGGCGCCACGCGGGTATACTGCGTGAAACCCTTCCCCATGCCGTTCATCGTGTCGAGAGCGGGGATGGTGCCGCGCTTGAGAATCTCCCCGAGTTTGGCGTTGTGCGTGCGCTGGTGCGCGAAGGCGATGCCGTCGAACAGCAGAAAATTCGACCACGCTCCTTTGTTCGAGCGCGGACACGACGTGTAGCGGAAGCCGTTGACGTCCGGTTCCCACATGTCGTCGATCAGGAAGTGCGAGCCGCGTACGATCGACGTCGCCACCCGCTCGTCGGCGGTCGCATCATAGTAATGCTTCAGTCCCGTTAACAGTACGCCGACCATGAACCCCGCGTTTCCCCGGTGATGAGGCGTGCACGTACAGTGCCCTGGCACCATCTGCCGCTCCCA
>JAEHDI010000090.1 GCA_016880505.1 Bryobacterales bacterium
TCATCAAGGTCCGCGGCATCGACGACCTCATGGTCTACCGCGCCAAGTGCTGCAACCCGATTCGCGGCGAGGCAATCGTGGGCTACATCACGCGGGGCAAAGGTGTCGCTGTGCACTCCAGCAGTTGTCCGAACGTGCAGAACCTGTTGTACGAGGTCGAGCGGAAGATCGACGTCGAGTGGGCGCGCAGCGGAGCCGAACCCTTCCCCGTGAAAATGAGCATCCACACTGACGACCGTCCCGGGATGCTGCACCAGTTGACCTCAATTCTGTCGGACGAGGAGAGCAATATTCGCACACTGGAAGCGCGGATGGACCACCAACACGGCGGCGATGGCGCCCTGATCGACATGACTGTCGACGTGAAAGACAAGAAACAGCTTGAGCGGATTGTAGCCTCAATGCGGCGTCTCTCGGGTGTTCGCGACGTGGAGCGGATATGATGCCTGCCAGCCACAGCGCAACCGGATTTGTCCCTCTGGAACCGGAGCACATCGCCGTCTCAAAGTCGAAGGGGATCAAGATCGACTGGAAAGACTCTCACCGCAGTGAATATAGTCTCCGGTACCTAAGAGACCACTGTCCGTGCGCCACCTGCTCCGGAGCGCACGGGACAGAGCCCGTGAAGCCCGAGTATGCAACTCCGTTTCAGATGTACAAGCCAACTCTGAAGATGCTTGGAGTCGAGCCAGTGGGCAACTACGCGATCCGCATTCAGTGGAATGACGGCCACGACACTGGGATCTTTTCGTGGGAATACCTCCGCAGAATCTGCGACTGCCCAGAATGCACCGGAGAAGTCCGGTAGGGAGTTCGCCTCGAACTACAGCAGACGGAAATTAACCTCGATAGTTGCCGCAACCGTGACGGGTTTGCCGTCCTTCGCGCCGGGGCGGAACTTCCACTTCTTGACCGCCTCGATTGCCTTCTCGTCCAAGCCAAGTCCAAGAGCCCGAAGGACTTTGACGTTCTGGCAGGTACCGCGCTCGGTCACTTCACAGTAGAGCACAACGGTTCCCTGGAACTTCGCCTTGCGGGCTTCCTCGGAATACTCAGGCTCAACCTTGAAGACCAACGTCGGAGCGCTGACGCCGCCGCCTACCCGGAACACGCCCCCACCGAAGCCACCGCCCTCGCCGGGACCGTAACCCGGACCGCGTCCAGGACCTACGCCGCCGCCCGAACCGGAACCAATCCCGCCGCCGGAGCCAGGTCCGTTGGAAAGGGGGCCGAGTTTGCCGAGAGGGTCGCCGTACTGCGCCATGTTGACGTTGGGCAGATTGACATCCGGGGGCACCACGATCGTCGGCTCCATGATGAGCTTCGGATTTGGATTACTGACCACGGCCATTGGGGGTGTGAACTGCCTCGGGGCGAGTTTCGGAAGGCGGCCCTTGCTGGCAGGCAAAGGCGAGCGGTCACCGCCACCGCCTCCACCGCCCATCGGCTTCGCTTTCGGGGTCTGCGGGATGTACGGCGCGATATCCGGCGCCACTAGGCTGATCGCGGTTTCCTTTACCTTATCCCGAATAGTTTGATTGGTCGCCAGCGAGAAGGCAAGAGTCACAACGGAGACATGAATCAAGATCGAGCTGACTCCGGCCTTGGCCTTATAGCCGCCGTAGAATCCCCAGATGTCCTTTACTGCGACCGGTTTGGAGGTCAACTTCAGCGGCGGCAGTTTCTCAGGAAAGATGAGATCTTTCAGGTTCTGAAAAACGGAGACATACCACGGAGTTGCGGTTTCGAGAGGCAGCAAATGCTTCAGGTGGTCGTCCGCCGTTAAAACGGGCAAGTCATCCTGTGTTTCGCCAACCTGGACTTCGTCGTTTTTTTCTTGCTCTGCCATGTCACTGCCAGCTCTCTTCCAGCCCCTCCCAGACAGAAGAGAAGCGCTTCCACGCTCCCCTTTCATGGACGGAGCACGCGACCGTGTCGTTGCATAGAGTACTCCCTTCCATGCAACACTTCCCTACGAAAAATTGTAGCACACACCAGCCGCAAGAGATCCACTCTCCACAAAACAGTAGACGAATTTACAAGGCAGTTGGTTCCGAGGAGTTGCTCTCTGGCTGGCGGGGGCCTCCGGAAGCCTCGAGATCCTGGATCATCCGCCGGATTTCGAGGAAACCCCGCCACCCGACGACCACAACCACAACCGCGTACCAGGCGACGCACCCCCA
>JAEHDI010000787.1 GCA_016880505.1 Bryobacterales bacterium
GAGGTCCACCAGCAGGATATTGTGCGAGCCGCGCGTGGAAACCACGGACTTCTCCCAGCGAAGGCCGCTTCCCCGGTTGAGGAACACCGTCACCTCCTGAGGCGCAGCGCCCTGGTGCATGGCCGCTGTGACGAGGTCCGGGGCTTTGTCGCCATCCATGTCGGCAATGGCAGCGGCGTGGATGACCGTCTCTACGGTCGTGGCAACCACGTGCTCCACCCATGAGCCCGACTTCGGATTCGCCGGCGCCTCATACCACGCGACACGATACGAACCACCCTTGTATTCCGCGGGCGTCAGAAGGATGTCAAGACGGCCGTCCCCGTTGAGGTCGCCGGTTGCGACGGCGCTGTCCCCGTAGGTCCAGGCGGTGGTGTAGATGCGTTCGTGCCAGCCCCCGGCCAGCGCGGCGCCGGTGTTCTCGAACCAGCGTCCAGCGATGACGATATCCGCGTCGCCGTCGGCATCCACATCCGCTAGTTTGAGCCCCTCGCCGGGCGGGCATTCGATCTCGCGGGAGGCCCAGGCGTCCGGCGCGTTCTGGCGGAAAACGAAGATGCGGTGACCCTCGTTGGCGCCGAAGCCGGATTGGCCGCGGACAGCGATGTCGAGCTTTCCGTCGCGATCGAGGTCGGCAACCTCGAGGTCGTGCGTGTGGTGCGAGGCGATGCGATGCGCGCGCCAGGGGCTTTTTCCAGGATCGCCCGCCGGCCGAGGGTTTTCGTACCAGAGGAGGCCGCCGACAACGAGATCCAGATCGCCATCGCGATCGAGGTCGGCCGCTTCGGCGTCGACTGAGTCGTAGCCTCCGGCAACGATGACAGACTTCGTCCAGGACGGATTCCGGTACCAGACAAGGGGACCCTTGCTGCCTCCGATGACGACATCGGCCTTTCCGTCGCCGTCGAGGTCGCCCGCAACCTTGACCCACGGGTTTTGAGGTGGAGCGGCGTCAAGCTCGATGCGCTCGAACGACAGTGCGGCGGCGCACAGCAGCGCCGTACCGCATCCGGCGAGGCAAAGCAGGTGAACGGTCGCGGACCTCGGCATGTTCCTCGGAAAATTCTATCGCTACTCCGGGACAGACCGACGAGACGATCACGCTGCCCCGGGCCAATTGTCCGGCGCTGATTCTCGCATCAGGCGTACTTCTTTCGCCAGACCTCGAGTTCGGCGCTCAGGCGATTGCGTACGGTGACGAACTCCGGCGCGTTGTAGCGATTGACCTTCTCGCGCGGATCAGCCACAAGGTCGTACAACTCGCCCGGTCCCTCGCCGCCATCGCGGATGACCAGCTTGAACCGCTTGTCCCGCGCCATTTCGGTATTTCGGAAGTGGCCGAACACGAGGTTTCGCCATGGTTGTTTCGGCGGCAGCGGACGGTTCATGGCAAGCGGAGCGTAGCTGCGTCCGCAGAGATTGCGGCCGGCCGGAGTGGCTACGCCGGCGACGTCGCACAGCGCCGGCATCACATCATAGAAACTGACGAGCTCGGGGCGGACGGCCTCCACTGGGATTTTCCCTGGCCAGTTCCAGATCATCGGCGTCTGGACGACTTCCTCGTACATGTTGATCGGGTCGGAGGCGTGCCCCTTGCTCCAGAGACCGTGACGCCCGAGAAGGAAACCGTTGTCTCCAGTGAAGACGACGAGCGTGTTGTCGCGGAGTCCCTTGCGGTCGAGAGCGGAGATGAGCGCGGCGACCTGGTCGTCGAGCGCGGTCACCGTGGCCGCGCACCTCCGTAGGTTGCCGACGATGTCCTTGAGATATTCCTTTTCGCGGAGGGCGTTCGGCGCCGGTGGCTCCCAACCCACGGTCTCAAATGTGGTCTTCGCGTACATGTCGTAGTACTTCTGCGGGTGCCCGTCGTAGGGAACATGCGGGTTGAAGTAACTGGCGACCAGGAAGAACGGATTGGCGCCGGACTGCTGCTCGAGGAAACCGGTGGCGTTGCGCGTGATCAGGTCAGCCAGATAGCCCTGCTCCTGAACGATTTCTCCGTTCAAACTCATCCGCGGGTTCTGATACGGGCTGGACCCGCCGAGCATGGTGTACCAATGCTTGATGCCGTGTTGCGGCTTCTGGTCGTCGCCCATGTGCCACTTGCCGGCGTAGCCGCACTGGTAGCCGTTCGCCGAGAGAACGTCGGAGAGCATGACCTCGTCTCGGAACGAAGGAGGCGGCCCCGCCTGGCCTTGCGGAGGCTTCTCGATCGGTTTCTCCGTCAGAAAATCATGGATGCCGTGCTGCCGCGGCGTGCGCCCGGTGAACAGAGTGGCGCGGCTGGCCGAGCAGATCGGCGTGCAGACGAAGTTGTTCAGAAAACGCGTGCCGCTGCGCGCCAGAAGATCGATGTTCGGCGTGCGGATCTCTTTGTTGCCGTAACAGCCAAGCATCCAGGCGGCGAGATCGTCAGCGAGGATCAGGACGATATTCGGGCGCGCCGGCGGAGCTTTTTTCTGCGCCAGCGCGGGCGCGGCGGAGCTGAGCAAGAATGAGCGTCGCGATAAAGACACGGGTGAGACTCCTGGATCACAAAACGTCGGCGAATCCGCGCTTCAGGTGCCGGAAGAACAGGCCGCCGACAAAGAATGTGACTGCGGCGTACGCGGCCACCAATGCTAATTCTTCCACATCCGGCAGGCGGTACGTCAGGATGCGCTCGCGGTAGGCCCGGACGATGTGAGCCAGCGGGTTGACGGCGATCAGGAAGCGGACCTTCGGCGGGTATTGCGATTCGGCGATGAAGATCGGCGTCAGCCAGAACCACAAGGTCAGCACGACCGAGAGCACGTGCGCCGTATCGCGCAGGTAGACCTGAAGCGCCGCCACGATCCATCCGATTCCGACGGCAAAAAGACCGAGCAGCGCCATATACAACGGCAGGAACAGGATCATCACTCCGAAGTGGTTCAGGAACAGCGCTACCGCCGCCACAACGAGCGCCAATCCGATCAGGTGGTGTACGAGAGACGAGAGGAAGATCGACAGCGGCACGACCTCGGACGGGAAGACCGTCTTCGTGATGAGGTTGGCGTGCTCAATCAGGCTGCTGGAGGAGCGCTGGACGGTATCCTGGAACAGCAGCCACGGCAGAAAACCGGAGAAGAGGAAGAGCGGGTAGTTCTGGGTCGCTGCGTCCGCTCCAAGGCGGACGTTGAGGCACCAGTCAAAGACGAACGTCCAGCTCAGCAGCAGCACGAGCGGGTGGATGACGCCCCACAGCCAGCCGGCGGCCGAGCCGACAAAGCGCTGTTCGAAGTCGCGGCGGACGAGTTGGAACAGCAGGGCCCGGCGCCCAATCAGGTTGCGGAGAAAAAGACTTCCGGGGAAGTGCATTCGTCAGAACCGCCTTCGACGGGCGGGCAGACCGGCATTGTATCAAACCGGCGCGAGTGGACGCCCGGCACTACTTCTTCTTGCCTGCCGTGGCTTTCTTGATGAGCGCGGCGGCCACCTTCGCATCGTCAGCCGTATCGAAGCCGATCACCGCCGAGTACTTGCGTCCGACGACCTGGGCGATCACGAAACCGATGTTGATGCCGGCGCCGGCGATTGACGTCGCGATGGCGTAACCGAGGCCGGGCTTGTTGTCGCCTTCCACCAGCAGCGTGGGAATGGTGGATTCGCTCAGACCGGCGGCCCGGGCCGCCGCGACGGCCTTCTTCCCTTTCACTGGGAACAGTTCGAGGGCCGCGGCGTCGGGTCTGCCGGGGAAACGGTAACCCATGATGACCTGGAGGTCGGCGCCTGCCATGGCGAGCGGTTCGAGCGCCACAGCGAGGGTCCCTGGTTTGTTTTCGATTTCTTTCCGCCAGAGGGTGACGGGTTTCACGGTGACAGGCATGAGCAGCCTCCTTGCCTCCGGGCGTTGCACCCGGTCTATGAAGCACTGTACTGCGCGCCCGAGCGGGGCGCAAGGGGGGCGCGCCGGGCTACGGAACCCGGCGGACGGCGACACCGGCTTCGGCGAAGAGCACCTCGACCATGCCGAAGTGCTGGTTGTAGTAATCGCTCGAGTACTGCGCCATGCGTTCGCCGGAAATCACCACCTGCCGGATGCCGGCTTGTACGATGGCGCGCGCGCAGTCCATGCAGGGCATGATCTCGACATACAGCGTGCAGCCGTCGAGGGCGGTCCCGCAGCGCGCCGCGTTGCAGATGGCGTTCCGCTCGGCATGCTCGATCCAAAGGTACTTGGTGGGACGTTCGAGCCGCTCGGGCACATCGTCGCGGATCCCGCGGGGAAACGAATTGTAGCCGGTCGTGCGGATCTCGTGGGCGGGCCCGACAATCACGCAGCCAATCTGCGTGTTCGGGTCCTTGCTCCTCGCCGCAACGATCTTGCAGATGCTCAGGTAGTACTCATCCCAACTCGGGATCACTCTCATCTCGCAGGCTCCCTCAGCGCCGTCGTCCTATCTTACCCGTGAAGCACGCGCAGCAGAACCTTGGTCTGGTAGTGATAGGAATTCACGCCGCCGCCGTTGTAACGACGAACGGCGTAAGGCCAGTCACATCCGATGTTGGCGCGGATCGGGACTCCTTTGTACTCCCGCTCGGGGTGATACTGGGTCGGTTCGTAGAAAGGCTGTGCTCCTTCGTAAAACCGGGTCACGCCGGCGCGTATGTCGGTGCTGCCGGCGTCCGCCATGCACTGCCGGCAATCTGTGAGGAAACGACGGTCCTCCGGAGCGTACTTGCAGATCCGCAGGGGCCGGCGTCCAAACTCCATCTGGCGGTCGTCAGCGCGCGTGCCGGGTGTGTTGCCGTTGACGAAGTGATCGAGCTTCTCGCGAAGCTCCCGAACCGCCTTCACGACGTTGCGCGAGACGTCCCGCACGAAATCCTGAACTTCGGCCTTCGTGGGCGGATGGTGGAACAGCGTGTACTGTCCCACGCCGTAACCGCGCGAAGTGATGGGGGTCTGGCTCTCGGAGTTGCGGTCGAGCCCCACCACGACGAAGTTGTCGTCGTTGTCAGCCGTCGGCTCCACGAAATGCCGCATGCCGCTTTCCTGGCCGAATATCCCGAGGAGGAACGGGATAGGCACTTCGGTTGACCGAAGCGCGGAGAGCTTCGTGGCGACGCGGCGGTTCTCGGCGGCGGGGTCCGGCACAGCGGGAACCTGCGCGAAACGGTCGTCCTCAAGCATTTCGGCGATACACGCCACAAGTTGCTGGTCAACGACGCCAGTCGGCGCGGTGACCCGGCCTTTGTTATAGTCCCGGATGCGCACAAGTGCGGCGCCGTCCGGCCCGGCGCCGGTGTTCTTGAGAAGATCGAATTGCAGCGCCTTGACGGCGTTCTCGGTGATCTTCCCGAAGTCACCGTCGATCCCCGTGCGCAAGTAGCCGAGCCTGCGGAGATCACGCTGAAGTTCCTTCACCTGTGCGTGCGAGGCCCGTCCGCCCCTGCTCAGTACTAGTCCCGAAACCTGATAGAGAAGTCCCATAGCCCAGTGGTCCTGCCTTAATTATATTGGGGGCGGTCAAGAGGGACTGTGCCGCGTTACCTGACCGGCCGCACCTCGAATAGCTTGTACTCGAATCCTTCGAGTTCGGTGGCGAGCGAGCCGTCCTCGAGAGCCTGCCACGGCACGCGCGACACCCGCCCGCTCGCGGTGTCGCGGATGTTCACCTCAGCGGAGGGAGCGTAACCGAGCCGCTCCGGCGAAACCCGCCAGATGACGTTCTTACGACGCCCGGCTTCCGGATTCGAGAGCACCACCAGCGCCTGCTCCGGGGAAGCATACACCGCGCCTTGAACGTCATCCCAGGAAGTGCGCAAGGCGCCGGAATCCGCATTGTAGAGACGGAAATCCTGAAGGCGGTAAGGCTGGAAGGCGTGGAACAATCGCAAGGTGTCCTCCGCTACCGGACCGTCCTGCCCGGACCAAGGGAAAGCGCCGTACGCCACCATCAGCGCGAGCTTGTTGCGGTTGCGCTCGACGATGCGGTCCTTGCCGTAGGCGGGGCACGGCGAGCGCGGAACGCCCTCGGCAAGGTAGGTCATCAGAGCGATGTCGTCTTTTCGCATCATCCGGTCGCCGCTCGACGCCTCTTCCGCGTTCACGAGCAGATCCGCGTAATTCTCGTGCGGAAACGAAGGCAGCCAGCCAGAGACGTGAACGATCAGCGTCCCGTCGGACCCGATCAGCCGTCGCGTCCACGCGAGGATGTCCATCATGCCGTCCGAACCAAGGTGCCAGTTTCCGTCGTGCCCCTTGTTATTACACGGGAGGACGGCGCTCCAGTCGTAGTAGATGCCGTCAAAGCCCAGCTCGCGGTACGCGCGCTCGACGTCCGTTTTGAGCCGCTGGAGCCAGCCGCTTTGGAGACACATCTGGGCGCCGAACTCCCCCTGACCGGTGCGATTGTGGAAGACCGTGCCGGCCTGATCGACGCTCCGCTTCCACTGGCTCTCATTCGCGGCGTAGCCCTGCGACTTGGGGTGGAACTCGTGAATGGAGAAATACGGCACGACGCGGATCTTGTGGCGGCGGCAGGTGGCGATGACGCGCCGGAGTTCGGACATGCCTTTCTCGTCGTAAGGCGGCCAGCTTCCGTCGTGCCAGAAGTTCTCATCGGCCACATAGTCGTTATGGAGGCGGGCAACGTTGACTCCGTTTTCCGCCCACCTGCCGATGAGCTCATCCGACGGCCATGGGTGATTTCCGAATGCGATGTGGCGCCATTTTCTGTCGGATTTCTCGACCAGGCGCGGCAGGCCAAGGTAGTAGCTGAACGTGTACTCGCCCTTGCGGACCGTCACGGGCGAAACCGAGGACAATGGCTCGCGGAGCACCTCGATCGCGGCGCCGTCCTTGGAAACGCTCGCCTGAAACCGGCCCGCGCCTCCCTTACGAGCAAGTCCGCTTTCCCATGTGGCGAGGTCGGTGCCCGTCGTGATATCGAAGCC
>JAEHDI010000788.1 GCA_016880505.1 Bryobacterales bacterium
CGCGTGAACACAAGGATGTCGTCGTGGGCTTCAAGTCCGCGCACTACCAGGGGCCGGCCGGGTTCTCGGTGGAGCGGGCGGTTGCGGCCGGGAAAGCCACGGATATGCCCGTTATGGTGGACTTCGGATACACAACGAAGGAGCGCAACCTCACCGGCCTCCTGACGGAAAAGCTGCGCCCCGGCGATATTTACACGCACTGTTACTCGGGGCACCGCGATGAGTTGCTCGGCGGCAAGGTCAACCCTGCCATGTGGGCAGGGCGCAAGCGCGGAATCATCTTCGATCTCGGCCATGGCGGCGGTAGCTTCTACTGGTACGTCGCCGTACCGGCGTTCCGTGAAGGCTTCTATCCGGACGTGATCTCCACCGACCTCCACAGCGGCAGTATGAACGCCGGCATGAAGGACATGATCAACGTCATGTCGAAGGTTCTGAACCTCGGCTCGTCCATCGAGAATGTCGTCCTCTGGTCGACATGGAAGGCCGCCCAGGTGATCAAACGGCCTGAACTCGGACATCTCGACGTGGGCGCCGGCGCTGACGTCACCGTGCTCCGTCTCGACAAAGGCAGATACGGCTTCGTCGACGCAGCCGGTGCGCGCATGTCGGGAGACAAGCTTCTGGTCGCCGAAATGACCCTTCGCGACGGCGAGATCATGTGGGACCTGAACGGCCACGCGTCCGAGGACTGGAAGGTTTTCAAGTACAAGAAGCGCGAGGCGCCGAAGTAGACTGCCGCGGAGAGTCGGAGAACTCAATGAGCCGAAACCGCTGCTTCCCCACGCGCCGAGACTTCCTGCGGTCCGCCACCGGCGCCGCAACGCTGGCCGCCCCCGCCATCCTGCCCGCAAGCACCGGTTCGCGTTCCCGGCCTAACGTGCTGTTCATCATCTGCGACGACCTGAACGATTCCGTGGATGGAATGGGCGGCCACCCGCAGGCGCGCACCCCGAACATCCACCGTCTGATGAGTCGTGGCGTTCAGTTCACCAATGCCCACAATAACCAGCCGTGGTGCGCCCCGTCGCGAGCGAGCCTGTGGAGCGGCATCTATCCGTTTAAGAGCCACTACCATGGCTCCGGAAACTGGCGACAGCACCCGGTGCTGGGGCAATCCGTGACCCTGATCGAGCACATGAGGAAATCGGGGTACGCCGTGTATGGAACCGGAAAGCTGTTCCACAACGGGCAAGAGCCGAAAGACCTCTACACCGAATACGGCCACGACCCGGAGTTCGGTCCCTGGCCGTGGGACGGAAAGGAGCGGCGCGAACATCCGACCCTCAACTGCCTCTTCGAGACTGCGTACTACAAGAACCTCCCGCTGCTGCATGAGACGCCTCCCATGCAGACCTGGAGCCCGCTCTCGGACGTGCCGGAGTTCAAGCCCGACCCGGCCAAGGGGATTCCTGGTTACCGGGGCTGGCGGCAATACAACGCCCCGTTCCGCTACGTGAACGAGGAAGATCGTGACTTGATCGCCGACGAACTTTGCGCGAAATGGGCCGCCGATGTGCTCTCCCGCAAGCACGACACGCCGTTCTTTCTCGGCGTCGGCTTCTCTCGCCCGCATATCCCGCTGTACGCTCCGAAAAAGTACTTCGACATGTTCCCGGCTGAGAACATCCAGCTTCCGCCGTACCTGTCAAACGATACGGACGACTGCGCGCGCGCCCTTCTTCTGGCCGACGCGAAGGGCCTTGAGAAGTTCCGCCTGCTTCACGCCGCCGGTGGCGAGATGATGTGGAAACGGTGGATTCAGGCCTACCTCGCCTGCGTCTCGTTCGCCGACGATCAGGTGGGGAAGGTTCTGGACGCGCTGGAACGCAGCCCGTATGCCCGGGACACCGTCGTCATTCTCACCAGCGACCACGGCTTCCACATGGGCGAGAAGGACTACATCTTCAAGAACTCCCTATGGGAGGAGTCGACTCGCGTCCCGCTGGTCATCGACACCCCGGGAATGAGCAGGAGCGGTGCACGCTGCGACCAGCCGGTTTCGCTGATCGACATGTACCCGACGATCGCCGACCTGTGCGGCTTGCCGGCGGAGTCGAATGCCCGCGGCAACGGTTACCGGCTCGACGGATTCAGTTTGCGCCCGTTCCTTGACAACCCGCGGGACGGATACTGGAGTGGTCCGGCCTTCGCCCTCACGGAGCTCGGCGCCGGCCAAAAGGCGCACTTCTCCATCCGCGGCCGGCAGTGGCGTTATACGTTGTGCGCTAACGGCGAGGAGGAACTCTACGACCACGCCGCGGATCCGAACGAGTGGACGAATCTCGCAGGGGACGCGAAATTCGACAAGGTCAAGGCCGAATTGAAGCGAGAGCTTTTGCAGATGACCGCGCAGTCGTAGCCCGCGCTCCGTCCGCTATCGGCAGAACTGGACCGGCTGGCCGGTCGACGCCAGCACCGACATCCAGACTTCGCTCTCCGGGGACAGCCGCTTTTTTTCGCGAATCGCCAGCGAGATCGGAACGTGAATGAACGTGTTGTACCACAGCCCCATGAGCACGTCCGTCTTGCCCGCCATCGCCGCATGGACCGCATTTCGCGCCAGGCGGTCGCACAGCAGCGCGTCGTCTGTATTGGCCGGAACGCTGCGGATCACGTAGCTCGGATCGAAGTACTTCATACCGGCGGAGATGCGCTCGCGAGCGAAGTAGCCAAGGATCTTATCGCGCAGAAACGGTCCAATGTCTTGAAGCTTGACGTTGCCCGATGCGTCCGTTCCGGCTTCGCCCTGCCCGACGAGGTCCTGCCCGGCCCCCTCTGCGACGACGATGACGGCATGACCGCGGTTCAGGATCCGCCGCTTCAGACAGGGGAGGAACCCGTACTCGCCTTCCAACTCGAACGGTATCTCCGGAATAAGCGTGAAGTTGACCTCCTGGCTGGCAAGCGTCGCCCCGGCGGCGATGAAACCGGCGTGGCGCCCCATCAGCTTAACCAGGGCGATGCCGTTCGGAACGCCCTTCGCTTCGGCGTGCGCCCCGTCCAGGATCTCTCGCGCCTTGTCGAGCGCACTGTAGTAGCCGAATGAGCGCCAGACGTAGCTCAGGTCGTTGTCGATCGTCTTCGGAATGCCGACGATGGCGATGGTGAGCCCACGCCGGTTCACCTCTTCGGCGATCGCGTGAGAGCCGCGTTGGGTGCCGTCACCGCCCACGCAGAAGAGGATGTTGATGCGTTCCCTTTCCAGAAAGTCCACCATCCCACGAGGCTCTTCTGCTCCCCGCGACGAGCCCAACACGGTGCCACCCAGCTTGTGGATCGACTCGACGAACTCCGGCGTCAGACGAACCGGCGGAACTCCGTGCACCGGGTTCAGTCCACGGTAGCCGTACCGGATGCCGACCACGTTTCGCACGCCGTAGTTGTGATGCAACTGGAAGAAGACCGAACGGATCACGTTGTTCAGGCCCGGGCACAGCCCTCCGCAGGTGACGATGGCGGCCGTAGTGTGCCCTGGATCAAAGAACAGTTGCTGCCGGGGACCCGCCTTCTCGAAAGACAGATCGGCGCGGATCGGATCGCGGGGCGAGAAATCCGGGCGGAACAGCATCCTGGCATCGTCGGGCACAAAGTCTCCGATTCCGTCGTCACGCATCGTTGAGAGCTTCAAAGGTGAGTCGACGGTTCGCTGGCCAAGACAGCGGACGACAAGTTCGTTCGGTGTCAGCATCTCTTCTACTCTGGCACAGCCCGCGGGCGGCACAAGCGCGGGCGCGACTATAATGGCCGCATGGTACGAGCAACGATGACGCGCCGCGAACTGGCCGCCGCGCTGGCTTCTTCGGCGTCGCTCGTGAGAGCACAGGAGGAGCGGAAACTCACGCCGGAGGAGCTGCTGGCGCAGGAAAAGGCCGATGTCCGTAACGAGTCCGAACAACTCGAAAAGTTCAACGTGCCGATGGCCACGGAGCCGGCTTTCATCTTCAGACCTTGACCGCCATGGCCAATATCCCCGGCGACGTTTTCTTCGCCACGATCGCGGAACTGAATGAGAAGCTGAAGGCGAAGGAGTTTTCCGCGGTTGAACTGGCGCGCGCCTTTTCGGAGCGCCTCGAAAAGTCCGGACCCCGTTACAACGCGCTGGCATTGTCCCTGCGCGAACACGCGCTCCGCCAGGCGCGCGAAGTCGATGACGACATCAAGCGCGGCCGTTTTCGCGGAGTGCTCCAGGGGATTCCATACGGCGCCAAGGATCTGCTGAGCCTGGCGGGCCGTCCCACAACGTGGGGCGCGCGCCCTTACGCGGGGCAGGTCTTCGATTTCGACGCGACGGTGGTCAAGAAACTCGGCAAGGCCGGTGCGGTCCTTGCCGGCAAGCTTGCGATGGTGGAACTCGCGGGCGGCGGGGGTTACCGGTATGCGGCGGCATCGCTCACCGGTCCAGGACTGAATCCATGGGACACCACGCGCTGGTCTGGCGGGTCCTCCAGCGGGTCTGGCAGTGCGGTTGCCGCAGGCCTGGTGCCTTTTGCCATCGGTTCGGAGACGTGGGGATCCATTCTGACCCCGTGTGCTTACTGCGGCGTCACCGGACTGAGACCGACGTACGGCCTCGTCAGCCGGTACGGGGCCATGGCTCTTTCCTGGACGATGGACAAGATCGGACCGATCTGCCGTTCGGCCGAGGATTGCGGGCACGTACTACGTGTGATTTCCGGCGGCGATTCAAACGATCCTGGATCGGCCGGGAAGAGCTTTTTTTATGCGCCGCAGTACGCTCGCAAGCTCAGCGACCTGCGAGTCGGCTTCGCCCCAGTGGACTTCGCGGAGTGGGCGGAACCCGCCGCGCGGCCGGCGTTCCAGGGGGCGCTCGAAGTCGTCCGCGGACTCGGCCTGAAGACGGTTGACATCGCTCTGCCGGACCTCCCATATAGTCTGGCGGCCGGCACAATCATCTCCGCTGAAGGTGCGGCGGTCTTCGAGCCGCTCATCAAGAGCGGCCAGGTGGATCAGCTCGCCGATCAGCACCAGATCGCCGGATTGAAAGCGGGACT
Organism: Bryobacterales bacterium; assembly: GCA_016880505.1. GTDB lineage: Bacteria > Acidobacteriota > Terriglobia > Bryobacterales > Bryobacteraceae > JAEHDI01. The sequence continues at coordinate 5,016 of JAEHDI010000788.1, forward strand.
GGATATCGCCGCCAAGGACTACTTGAAGGCCATGCGCATCCGCAGCCTCATCCGCGAGGCCATGCGGAAGATCTTTATCGACGTGGACGTGCTCGTATCGCCAAGTGTCTTCGGGCCGGCCTCGAAGATCAGCGATCCGCTGAATCGGGGGTTCCGGCCGAAGCCCGAGCCGAAGGACCGTGGGCTTCGTGACCTTGGCGCTGCCGGCAACCTCGCCGGTCTTCCTTCGCTCTCTCTGCCTTGTGGCTTCACGTCCGAAAAGCTGCCGGTGTCGATCCAGCTTGTCGGGCGGTCCTTCAGCGAGAACAACCTGCTCGCCCTCGGCGTGGAGTTCCAGAAGCGCACGGATTGGCA
>JAEHDI010000789.1 GCA_016880505.1 Bryobacterales bacterium
CACGCCTTCTCATCGGTGGCTCCGAGAATCCCCAGAATCGTGCCCGCCACCGTGTCGTGCCCGCGGGCTTTCTCAAGATGGAGCGCCAGGGCGACGTCCTGGACCGCGTTGCGTTGAATCAGACGGCGCACTGACAACGGCTCCTGGGGCAATCGCCGCACCGGACCGCACATGTACTGCTTCAGCACTCGGCGCGCCGTCGCGTCCGCCGGTTGGCTCGCCTCGGCAAGCCCCGTCGCCACCAACGGCCGTTCCGGAATAATCGGAGGCACTACGCGGACTTCCATCGGGTAGGTCGCCCAGTGATTTTCCGAGTGGACTTGAGGTTCCACCTTGTACCGGCCGACCTCTGCATCGTGCGGAACCCAGACGTCCAACCAGAAGGTCACCGTGTTCTGGCCTGGAACTGGCGAATCGACGTCCGGCACGCGGGCGCTGTAAGGCAGTTCGACCCGCTCGAGACCGTCTGGCACCCACTCGTCACCGGACCTGACGAACTTCTCCCGGTAGGCGGTGATCTGGAACACGTTCTCCGGATTCTCGCCGACGTATAGATGGAAAAACTCGCCCGGACTCACCGTCACGGCGACCCGAAATGAAGCGAACCCGTTTCGGGCCAGCGCCGGCGACAGGATCTCGCGCGGCCGCACAGCCGGGTCACGCGGACGGTCCGCCTTAACCACGTGTCCGAGCGGATCGATCCGCGTGAACTCGGAGTACACGCGAACACTGTGTGCGTCACCTAGCGCGACACATACCGTCAGCAGGAATATGCCCCGCACAGCGAGGCAGGCAAGCGTTCTGATCACACCGTCTGGCGGCGCGTCCGCGCCAGCAACTCTCGGGCGCGCGCGAGGGCTTTCTCCTCTGCTTCTTCCCTGGTCGATCCTGTCGTCCGGGCGAGGCCTGCGCCGGGCGACACGTTATCCGCCCGGCAGTGATACTTTCCGCCCGCGCGATAGCTGGCCAAGTTCAGCGACCAGCCGTCCACTTCGAGCTTCCGTTCGCGGTAGTCTTCAGCCTTCATGGCTTCAGGCCCCCGCCGCCGCAGGTACACCCCGCTCTACCGGAACGCCGACCAGGTTGCCCCACTCGGTCCAAGAACCATCGTAGTTCGCGACTTTATCGAATCCAAGCAGATACTTGAGCACGAACCACGAGTGACTGGAACGCTCGCCGATCCGGCAGTATGCGATCACGGGCTTCGAACCGTCGATGCCTTCGGCCGCATACAAGCGCGTCAGTTCGTCGTAAGACTTGAACGTCCCGTCATCGTTGCACGCCTTCCCCCATGGGATACTGCGGGCGCCCGGGATGTGCCCGCCTCTCTGGCATGTTTCAGGCAGTCCCGGCGGCGCGAGAATCTCGCCCGTGAACTCCTGTGGGCTCCGCACATCCACAAGCGCCGCCGTCCGATCCTTCGAAGCGGATTGGGCCGCCGGCAGAAACGCCCGCAGCGAAAGATCCGGCGCAGCCGTTTTGTACGTCACTTTCTTTCGTACAGGCGACTCCGTCGAGAGTTCACGGCCCTCGGCAAGCCACTTCTTTCGGCCGCCGTTCATCAGGCGGACGTCCTTGTGGCCGTAAATCTTCATCTGCCAGAGCGCCCACGCGGCGAACCAGTTGTTGTTGTCACCATAAATGACGACGGTCGTGTCGGGAGCGATACCGGACTCCGACATCAACTCCTCGAACTGTGCTTTCGGCAGGATGTCGCGCCGGACCGTGTCGCAGAGTTGCGTGTTCCAGGCCCAACCGATGGCGTTTGGCACGTGGCCCTCGTTGTAGGCGGCGGTGTCAACGTCCACCTCGACAATACACACCTTAGGATCGCGATGATGCTCAGCGACCCAGGCTGTGTCGACGAGTACTTCCGGGCGAACGTAGTTCCCCATTGTTTCCTCCTCTGAGTGGGATATACCCAAAACTATATAAGCAATGGGGAGTACGCGCAAGCCCCCTCACCGGAGGCTTGCGGCGGCGGGTTCGTTCTCGAATTCAGGCGAGGTCGAACTTCTCCGGGTGGAGCTCCGGGTCGCCGGTGACCAGGACTGGGTAGCGGAGGATCTCCTCCAGCTCTTCCAGGTAGTCGTTGTCGGTCGATTTCAGCACCTTGGCGACTTCCGGATTCACTCTCAAGACAACGTTCGGCCCCTCGACGGCGCGGGCGATCTTCTGAGCTTCTTGAAGGATCTCGCCGATTACCGTCTGCACGCTCTTGACGTAACCGGAGCCGTCGCACGTCGGACAGGGCGAGCACAGGGCGCGCTCGAGAGTTTGCTTCACCCTCTTGCGGGTGATGGCAACGAGCCCAAAGTCGTTGAACTGGAGGATTTTGTACGGAGCCCGGTCAAACCGCATCTCCTCTTCGAGCGCCTGCATCACTTTCTGGCGGTTCTTGCGCTCATCCATGTCGATGAAATCGATGACGATAATGCCGCCGAGGTCCCGCAGACGGATCTGCCGGACGATTTCCTTGATCGCCTCAGTGTTGGTCTTGACGATCGTGTCTTCGAGCCGGGCGGACTTGCCCACAAATTTCCCGGTGTTGACATCGACCGCCACCAGCGCTTCGGTCTGATTAATCACGATGTAGCCCCCGGACTTCAGCCATACTTTGGGGCGCAGCGCTTTCTCCAGTTCAGCGGTCACGCCGAACGCGTCGAAAATCGGCGTCGGGCGCGTGTACATCTTGACCCGGCCCACCATGCCCGGCTGCAGCCGCTCCACAAAGCGAAGCACACTCTCGTAGATGTCCTCGTGGTCCACCCAGATCGCCTTAAAACTCTCGGTAAGCTGATCCCGGAGAAGCCGCTGTACCAGATCGAGATCGTGGTGGATCAGCGTGGGAGCCGGTTTCCGCTCAGCCCGCTGGCGGATGTCGAGCCAGAGGTTGTACAGAAACGTCATGTCTGAGGCGATCTCCTGCTCGGATCGCCCGGTACCCGCGGTTCTGACGATAAAGCCGCCAGGGACGCCGACGCGGTGGTTCATGAGAATACGCCGAAGGCGCTGACGTTCTTCATCGGAACCGATCTTCCGGGACACGCCGAGATGCTCGACAGTCGGCATGTAAACGACGTAGCGGCCGGGCAGGGCAATGTGCGAGGTGATGCGCGCGCCCTTCTGCCCAAGCGGTTCCTTGGCCACCTGGACGAGAACCTCCTGTCCCTCGCGCAGGAGGTCGGTGATGGACGGAAGCTGGCGGGGGGATTCGGATGGCTGTGCGGACGCTCGGGCCTCCGCCTTCGGTTCGACGTGTTCTTCGTCACGCGGTTCGGGTCCGGCATTACGCATCTTGCGCCGCAACCGGCGCGACACGCGGTGGGGATAGCGGCCTTCTCGCTCGCGAACGCCCGCGGTCAGGGCAGGAGAGGGTTCCTCAGTTTCGGGAACGGTCGCCTCCGCGGTGTCCTCGTCCGGCTCGGACTCCAGAGCGGTTTCGACGGGCGCTTCGTCGGCAGCGGGTTCGGATTCCGGCTCGGACTCCGAGACAGGCTCCTCAACCGTCCCCGGTTCTTCTGCCTCGACTACCCCTGGATCCTCAGCCATCGCCTCTTCAGGAGCTTCGTTTGCCGGGTCTTCCATCTCTTCGATGAGAGCCTCTGCCTCCGAGGCTTCGAATTGTGTTTCCCCCGGCTCCGGCGCGAGCGGTTCTTCCAAGATGGCGGCGCCATTCTCCGCGTCCGGCATGGGATCTACTTGGCCCGCGGCCTCCGATTCGCTGATCTGGGTCGCATCCGCTTCCTCGGCGCCGGCCAGCTCCAGGATTGTGCCGTTTCCTCCTTCCTCGCGGCGGTACTTTGCCAGGGACTCGCCGGGAAGCGGTTCGATTGCCGCGGCGCTTTCCTGCACTTCCGGTTCCTTGGGAGACCACGACACCGACGGTTCCGGGGCGTACTTCGATTCGGGGAACCCCCGGCCACGATTCCGACGCCGCCGTGGACGCCGGCCTTTGCGGTCGCGTCCGTCCGGTTCGGCAGCACGCTCCGGAATGGGC
>JAEHDI010000790.1 GCA_016880505.1 Bryobacterales bacterium
AGCGTGAACTGTACTATCCGGACTCGCTCGGGGACCTCTACGGCCGTGTTACCGCGCTGCTCGGCTTCGAGGCCAATGCCGATGAGCACAAGGTCCAGTGGCTTTCGGCCACGTGCCCGGATGACCGCTACCACGAACTCTTTCTGGAGATCTTGTCCCTCCGCAACGGAAACTGGCCCCGCATCGACCGCTCTTTCTTCCACGGCGAACGCCAGGGACGCGGCGGTTTCAGCGCCCGCTTCTACCAACGTTTAGACCTCGACGACGGCGCCGAGATCCCGCCGTCGATGAAGCCCTCGCTGGCGGCTGGTCTGCAGCAGGCGATCGAGGAGACAGTGGGCGAAATGGCCGGCGAAGGAGAGAATCTCTGCTTCGCCGGGGGCGTCGCTCTCAACGTGCTGCTGGTGGCCGCGCTCGAACGCAGCGGGCGCTGGAACGACGTTTTTGTGCAACCTGCGGCAGGCAACGCCGGCACTGCGCTCGGCGCGGTGTACCATGCCTGGCACCATGTCTTTGGCCGGACCTCCCGGATCGGCCTTGGTGATTTCTGCTTAGGTCCCAGCTATGGCGCCGAGGAGATCAAGCGGGTGTTGGAGAACTGCAAGCTCCGTTTCCGTTACCTGCTGACGACCGAGGAGTTGCTGGAGACCGCTGTCCGCGAGATCCAGGACAACCGGATCGTCGCGTGGATGCATGGCCGCATGGAATTCGGCCCGCGCGCACTGGGCAACCGCAGCATTCTTGCCTCGCCGCTTGACGCCTACTCGACCGAGAACCTGAACACCTACATCAAGCACCGCGAGCCGTTCCGGAAGTTCGCCGCCTCGGTGCCCGCCGAACTGGCGGACCGGTACTTCGAGGTCGGCCCGAACGCACGATTCCTGGCCACTGTGGGCCGGGTCAAGCCGGAGCACAAGAAGCTCTTCGACGGCGCCATCCTCGGCGCGGACCTGGTGCGCGTCCATACGGTGTCCCGCGAGGATAACCCTCTCTACTGGCAACTGCTGCACGCGACCGGCAAGGCGACCGGCCTGCCGGTGCTCTACAACACGTCCTTCAACCTGTTCGGCGACCCGCTCGTCTGCACGCCGCGGGACGCCGTGCGCAGTTTCTACTCGTCGGGAATCGACGCGATGTTCGTCGGCAACTTCCTGTTACGGAAATAGCGCGCCTCAGCTCTCCACTCGGCGCGACGCAGCGTTCCAGCGCAGCCGCCGGCCTTCGCGTTGTGACTGCATGGCCATGCACAACGCTACGTTTGTGTAGTTTCCCATTTCGACGGTCGCGTTCGGGTCTTTGCGGGAACGGATACAGTCCAGGAAATTTCGGATGTGTGAGCGCGTCGCCGGCACAAAGCTCCCTGGTTTCCGTAATTCGAGGGTCGGCTGCATCTCGATTGCACTACTTTGCGGATAAAGCGCGTACCCTTCCCTCCACACGTCGAACCGTGCTTTGGATCCGTGGAAGTTCTTCATCTGGTCGTTGAACGTGTGGTACCGCATCGCCTTGTAGCCGATGGTGAATACCGCGAGGTAATTCTCCGGGTACTCGACCGCCATCGTGGCAGTCTCCGGAACCTCGGCCCCGTCCACGTCCACTTTGCCGGCCGTGCACGTCACTGCCGCGGGGAACGTTGAGTCCATCAGCATGTGAATGGCGTCGATTACATGCGCCGCCTGGCCGATGAGCATTCCGCCCGAGTAATCCCAGAACCAGTACCAGTTTCGGAACCGCATTGGATCCAGCGGGCGCTTGGGCGCCGAACCGAGCCACTGGTTCCAGTCGAGCTTGCCGTCAAGGCTTGCGCCGCGCAGCGAGGGGGTATAGTTCATCCACCACGAATTGACCAGTCGCACTTCGCCAACCTGTCCGGACTTCATGATGCTGTGCGCGTTGTGGAACACGTCATAGCTACGGCGTTGCATGCCGACCTGGACGACCCGCTTGGTCTTCCGGACGGCCTCCACGATCCGAAACCCCTCGTCGATGGTGTGCGCCATCGGTTTTTCGAGGTACACATCCTTTCCGGCGTTGACGGCGTCGATCGCCATCTGGGCATGCCAGTGGTCCGGAGTAGCGACGATGACGCCGTGAATCGACTTGTCATCGAGCAGGCGCCGGTAGTCGGTGTATGCCGTCGCACCGGTGGAAGCAGCCTTCACCCCGGCCTGC
>JAEHDI010000791.1 GCA_016880505.1 Bryobacterales bacterium
GAATGCCGGATATTTCTCGCCGAAGCGGCTGGTGTCGAACACCAGCACCGGTGCGTTCTTCCAGAATGAAGCCGTTGGATCGGCGGTGGCGGGCGAGTCGGCCTTCGCGCGGCGGCTGGTCATGGTCTTCGAATCCGCGGCGCCGAGCGTGGCCGCAAACAGCCCAGAGAGGAAAATGCGTCGTGTTGTCATGCGGGTGTATCAGTCGGGTATACTATCATGCCCTCATGAGATCGACGATTTCCCGCCGCCATCTGTGCCTTGGACTGGCCGGCTCCACAGGGGCCGTCCAGGCGAGCGCCGGCATCGCTCGCACGGCGTCAGGCTACACAGACCCGCGCAAGGTGCTCCTATGGGAGTCCACACGTAAGGAAGTGCGCGAGCTCCTGGAGGCCGGTCAGCTCAAGGCCATGATTGTCCCGACCGCGAGTACCGAACAGCACAACGAACACCTGGCAATGATTCACGACACCGCCAGCGTGACTCTCGTCGCGCAGCAGGCCGCGTTGCGGCTCTACCCGCGGGTCATGGTCACCACGCCGGTCGCGATCGGTATCTCCCCACATTGGATGGACCGCAAAGGCACGCTGAGCCTCCGCAAGGAAACGTTTCTGAACGTCGTCTACGACGTCTGCGAAAGTCTGAAGACGCACGGCGTGAAGAACATCCTCGTCCTCAACGGGCACGGCGGCAACGAAGCGCCGCTCCGGGAGGCGATTCCGGAGTTCCGCTCCAAGCTCGGCGTGAATCTTCAGTTCGACTCCTATTGGGCGGCTTACACGCCCGAGATTGTCAAGAAGTACATGGAAAGCGGCGTCGTTCCCGGACATTCGGCCGAGTTCGAGACCTCTTTCGCCATGGCTGCATTCCCCGAGCGCGTTCACTGGGAAGGTGTGGACTATGAGAAGGTAAAACCCCGCCTTGGGATCAAGGACCCGGAATCGCGCCGGCAGGACGAGCAGTTCGCACGCGAAGCGAAACTTGCCACCACGGCGAAAGGCGAAGCGATGATCGCCGTCGCCGTTGAGTGGACAACCGCCCGCCTCGAGCGGATCATCGCCGGGGGATAGGACACCAGAATGGACAGAAGAACTTTCTCGCGAACCTTCATGGCCTTGCCCGCCGCGCTGCACCGCGCCGGCGCGGGCGAATCCCTGTTCGTCTCCACCCCTTTGACTGACGAAGGCAGTTTCACCGACGGCATTGAGGGGCCGGTCTGCGATGCGGAAGGGAACGTTTACGCGGTCAGCTTCGCCCGGCAGCCCACTATCGGTAAGGTGACGCCCGATGGAAAGGGTGAGGTTTGGCTCGAAATGCCCGCCGGCAGCCTCGGCAACGGCATCCGGTTTGACCGCAGGGGGATGATGTACGTGGCCGACTACAGTGGGCACAACATTCTTCGCATCGACCCGGCTACGCGTGCCGTCCAGGTGTTTGCCCACAACTCGTCGATGAGTCAGCCGAACGACATCGCCATCACGCGTGGCGGAGTCCTCTACGCGAGCGATCCGAACTGGAAGGAGAAAACCGGACAGATCTGGCGCATCGATATCGATGGCTCCATGCACCAGGTAGCCGGCGCCATGGGTACCGCCAACGGAATCGAGGTGAGTCCCGACGGCAGGACTCTCTACGTGAATGAAAGCGAACAGCGCAACGTATGGGCGTTTCGGATCCGTCCGGACGGCGGCCTTTCCGGCAAGCGACTCCTGGTCCAGTTCCCGGATCACGGTATGGACGGTATGCGCTGCGATGTCGACGGGAACCTCTACATCACCCGTTACGGTAAGGGTGTTGTGGCGAAGGTATCACCGCGGGGCAAAGTGCTCCGTGAGGTCGATGTCCTCGGCGCTCGGCCGAGCAATCTCTGCTTTGGCGGGCCGGACGGTCGCACGTGTTACGTGACCGAAGTCGAGCACCGCCGCCTCGTGCAGTTCCGGGTGGACCGGCCAGGGCTCGAGTGGAAGCTCTGGCAGAACGCACGGAAACCGAAGGCTGCCCGTTAAACGGCGCTTCAACGGGTGTACCGAAGGCGCATGGTCATCTCCCAGATAGCGTGCGCCTCATCGACGCTGTTCACGACCACGTTCACCGCGAGTCCGCGATGCGGCAACCGCGTCAGAAGGAACTCGAGGTCCGCATCCGTCACGTCGCCCCAGACCAGTAAGGGTTTCTCCCCAAGGATCGCGAGGTAATGCTTCTCCAGCGCCTCGGCCCGCGGGCCGTCCCGGTCGATATGCAGTTCGATGACGCTCACGTCGGATGCGATCAGTTGTTGCGTCGGGATGAAGCGGGTCGGGTGGAGGTGAACGACGGTGTGCTCGAATGCTCCCGCGATGGCGCGATCGGCCGTGTAGATGAACTCGGAATAGAGGGCCGGCGAAAGCAGCGCGGCCGCGTCCTCCTGAAACCAGATCGTCTTGCCGGGACACCACA
>JAEHDI010000792.1 GCA_016880505.1 Bryobacterales bacterium
CGCTCTCTCTGCCTTGTGGCTTCACGTCCGAAAAGCTGCCGGTGTCGATCCAGCTTGTCGGGCGGTCCTTCAGCGAGAACAACCTGCTCGCCCTCGGCGTGGAGTTCCAGAAGCGCACGGATTGGCACCGTCGCCGGCCGCCGGTATAAGCTCCACTATCGAAGGAAGAGTCGCAGCCCGTGGTGCAGCGCGGCCGCCCCAACGGCTCCCGTAAGCGCCGGAACAAGCGCCGGTGCGGGGCCGCGCCGCCGCAGGTCGCTGTGCACGGCGTGAAAGCCGAGGAACAAAAAGCTGCCACCCACCAGTGCGAGCGGCAAGCCCATCCAGTGCAACCCGAGGTAGGGACCGAGCCAACGGTTCAAGAGTTCTCCGCTCATGGTCGGCAACTGTGTGGCGAGCACCCCAGCGAACGCACCCGCCCTGGAGCGCAGCGCCGCCCGCAGGATAGCTCCATACGCCAATCCTTCCGGGACTTTGTGTAGCGCCACTCCCAGGAAGACCGCCAGGCCGAGGCTCCCCGAGCCCTCGTCCCGTGACGCCGCGATGCCCCACCCGTCCAGGACGCTGTGGACGGCTGCCGCGGCGATTAGCGGCAGCGCGAAACCGTGCAGAGAGTTAGCGCAGGAATCGTGGTCGTGCGTATGACTGCACGTCGGGCATACCGGGTAAACGAAACGGTTCACGCTCCACAGCAGCGCGAAACCACCGGCGAGCAGGCCAAGACCGCCGAGCCAGCCGAACGGCTCTGCCAGTTCGGGCCAGACGCCGAACGCCACAATGCCCAACAGCAGACCGGCGCTGAACGGGACGAGCGTTGTGCCCTTTCGAGGCATGCCGATCAACCACACGCCGATGGCGGCGCTCAAAACGGCGATGCCGGTCGCCGCCATCAGGAGAACATGGACAGAGGGGCTTTGGGACAGTGTCTCAGGCAAGAATCCAATTCTACCGTAGCGTGCCCGGCCGAGTGCGAAATCTGCTCACAAGCCGCTAGACTGAAATCGAGGGGATGTCGAGGACGATCTTTGTTCCACTGGTCACCGCCCTGTGGTGGACGGTCTCGCCGGCAATGGCGGCGCAGCCCGATCCGCAGGCGATCGTGCGCCGTTCCATCGAAGTGGACGAGGAATCCGGCAGCGAGGTCCTTCGGGACTTCATCTTCGTGGAGCGCTCCGACAAAAAGGACCTGGACGGCGATGGACACGTTAAGGCCCGGGTTCTCAAGACTCACGAGGTGGTCATGCACGAAGGGACGCCGATCCGCCGGCTGATCGCCCTGGACGACAAGCCCCTGTCAGCCGAAGAGCAGCGCTCGCAGGAAGAGGGATTCCGCAAGGCCCTCGAGGCGAGAAAGCGCGAGAGCGCCGCGGAACGCCAGAAGAGAATCCGCGAGTCCGAAGAGCGACGCACCCGCTATCAGAAGGCCATCCGTGAGATCCCAGACGCGTTCAATTTCCGCCTGGCCAGCGAGGAGCGCATCGACGGCCGTCCCGCGTGGGTTCTGGATGCAGAGCCGCGGCCTGGTTATCGGCCGAAGGACCGCTACTCCAAGTTGTTCACACAGCTCAAGGGCAGACTCTGGATTGATCAGGGAGATTACCGCTGGGCGCGGGCTGAAGCGGAGCTGCTCGATTCCGTCTGGTTCGGCTGGATTTTGGTCCGGATCGCCAGGGGCGCAAAGGTCAAGATGGACCAGATGAGGCTCAACGACGGCCTCTGGGTAACGAAGCATCTCTGGTACACAGCATCAGCCCGTGTCGGCCTGGTCATGGCGTACCATGTTGAAGAGGAATTCGACTACCGGGATTACCGCAAGGTGGATCTGGAGTCTCTGCTTGCCGGCAACGTCAGCTCACACTAGCGGCTGGTATACCCTATACCGGCTTTTGCTTTGGCCCAGTCAAGGAGTCGCCGCACCGGCGGAAAATAGTCGCCGAGAATCACCAGTCCAGGGATCACAAAGATCCAGCCCGGCATCACGGGAAGAATCAACCCGACAATGCCCACCAGGACAAGCGACACACCCAGAATCGGACGGAGTACCTTACGCAAGGGTTTTCACAGCCATTTTAGCATTGCTGTTCAGCGGAACCGGGACTGCAGTCCTGAAGAGGCTAGAAGTCCTACAGGTCTGGGTACCATTACTACTCATTTTGTTTCTATGCGTTCCGCACTTGACCTGGAATACAATTGGAACTAGATTAAGATAGCCTGTGATCGAACAGCGAAAGACGAAGCGATTTGAGCTGAAGCTCCCGCTGGAAGTTGTGCGGAAGAGTTTTCAGCCGGTGTCGAGTGCTGGGATGACCAAGAATCTCAGTGCTGGAGGTGTCCTATTCGCCGCGTCAATCGATGTCGAGATCGGCGATCCCATCGAGTACATCATTACCTTCCCCACCCATTCGATCAACGGTGGCAGCGTTAATCTGCGCTGCCTCGGCAAGGTCGTTCGAGTCGAGACGCCTACCCATTCCGAGGAAAGCGGGGAGGCTGTCGTCGCGGCAACCCTCGAGCGGTACGAGTTCGTCCGCGAGTAAGCCTGCTTCTTTGGTGCTCTCCGCTGTTGTTCCGCCACGGAAAGTGGTGTACTGTAAGCAAAGAAAAGGCGAAAGTCGATATGAATCTGACCCTAGGCTTCCCAGAATTCAGTCCGGAGACAGGGCTGAGACGCCGGACCGGGATCGAGTCGGCAGTCGCCGGTTTTGAGCAGTGGATGACGGACCCGGAATCGCCTGTGCGCGCGGTTCGGCGACAGCCGGCGAGGTCCGGCGAATTTGAAATGGTGCCGGAACCGGTCCACGCCTCGCTTCGCGAAGTCCTCGCTCAAAGGGGAATCGAGCGGCTGTACACACACCAGGCCGAGGCGTTCCGTCGGGTCTCGTCCGGAGCGAACGTGGTCGTTGTGACGCCGACCGCCAGCGGCAAGACCCTCTGCTACAACCTGCCCGTGTTCAACCGCCTCATCGAGGATCCCGAAGCCCGTGCGATGTACCTCTTCCCCACCAAGGCGCTCGCCGAAGACCAGTTGCACGAATTCCAGGAAACGGTGGAGGCGATGGGCTCGGGTATCCGCGCCTTCACCTACGACGGAGACACCCCGCAGGACGCACGCCGGGCGATCCGCGAGCGCGCCAATGTGGTGCTCACCAACCCCGACATGCTCCATGCGGGAATTCTGCCGCACCACACGCGTTGGGCAAAAGTGTTCGAAAACCTCCGCTATTTCGTGATCGATGAGCTCCACTACTGCCGTGGCGTCTACGGAAGCCATGTGGCGAACGTCCTCCGGCGTCTGAAACGGATCTGCGAGTTTTATGGCTCTTCGCCGCAGTTCATCTGCTGTTCCGCTACCATCGCCAATCCACGGGAACTGGCCGAGAGCTTGACCGGCCTCCCCTTTGAGCTCGTCGACTGCAACGGCTCCCCCGCCGGCGAGAAGTACTTCGTCTTCTACAATCCGCCCGTCGTGAACCGGCAGCTCGGCATCCGCCGCGGTTACCTGAACGAAACACGGCGCATTGCGCTCGAGTTCATCGAACGAAACCAGCAGACGCTCGTCTTTGCAAACAACCGGCTTGCCACCGAGGTCCTGGTCACCTACCTGAAGGACGCCGCCGAACGCAGCCCGCTGGGCGCCGGCGCCGTCCGCGGATATCGGGGAGGCTATCTTCCGCGGGAACGCCGCGAGATTGAACGCAAGCTTCGTAACGCCGAGATTCGCGCGGTCGTCGCCACCAACGCCCTTGAATTGGGAGTCGATATCGGCACGCTCGACACCGTCGTCATGGCCGGCTACCCGGGTTCCATCGCGTCGACGTGGCAGCGCGCGGGCCGAGCGGGACGGCGGCAGGGCACGTCACTGGCGGTGTTGGTGGCCTCCAGTGCGCCGGTCGACCAGTACGTCATCGAGCATCCCGACTACTTCTTCGAGCGGTCTCCGGAGCACGCCCACATCAACCCGGACAACCTGGAAATCCTGATCAATCACCTGAAATGCGCCGCTTTTGAGCTGCCCGTGCGCGACGGCGAGAGGTTCGGTCCGCACGATACCGCGGACCTCTGCCGGTTCCTTGAAGAGGCCGGCTTTCTCCACCAGTCGGCCGACGCCTGGCACTGGACGTCCGATACCTATCCGGCCGACGCCATCAGCCTTCGTGCCGTCACCAGCGACAACTTCGTCGTTGTGGACATCACCGGTGAGCCAACCGTGATCGCGGATGTCGATTTCCCTGCCGCGCTCACCGCACTGCACGAAAAAGCGATCTATTTGCACGAGGCCCGCCAGTACCAAGTGGAACGCTTCGACTACGAAGCCCGCAAGGCCTATGTTCGCAGCGTCGACTGTGACTACTTTACCGACGCCATCGACTACACGCAGGTGAAGGTTTTGGAGGAGTTCGACTCGGCTCCGGTATCGGGCGCCCGCGCCGTTCACGGCGACGTTCGCGTGAACAGGCAAGTAGTCGGCTTTAAGAAGGTGAAGTTCTACACGATGGAGAACGTCGGCGCCGGAAGCCTTTCGATGCCGGAACAGGAAGTGCACACCACCGCATGCTGGCTTCATTTCCCGGAGGGTTTTCTGTCACGTTTTCCGGACCTCACGCCGACGGAACGGCAAAGCGGACTCACCGGGCTGGGCAACGCGCTTCGGGCGGTCGCTTCATTACTCGTGATGTGCGATCCCCGGGACCTGGGCGTGGCCATCACCGAAGACATCTCCGGCGGTTTGAAGACCTGGGAGCCGAACCTGTACCTTTACGACAACTACCCCGGCGGTATCGGGCAAAGCGCGCCGCTCCAGAAAATGCACCGGCGTCTGCTTACCGGCGCTGCTGAGCTCCTGGCCGCCTGCCGGTGCGAGTCCGGCTGCCCGGGTTGCGTCGGGCCGATCGGCGAGGTCGGCGAGCGCGGCAAAGAAGTGGCCGCCCGTATTCTGGCTGAATTGCTTGCGGGATGACGGCGGCGCTACTCGCCCCGGATTTCCTCGGGAAAAACGGCGTAGCCCTCGGGAGGCGGAAACAGGATTTCGAGCAGTTCAAGCCGCTTTCGCAGGAACCGGCTCGGCAACTGCCTCGGACCTGTTTCGACGTCAACGTCGCAACAGATTCCGTGCAGGTAGAGTGTCATCGTATCGACAAACGACTGTAGGGCGTACTCGCGGAACACCTTGGTCTCCCGGCGGACGTTCGTCTGGCGCCTTATCAGGGCTTGTTTGAGATGCCAACCGGCATGATCCACCTCTCCGTGAACCCGGTTGCTGAGTTCCTCACGGAGTAAGGCCACATACTGCTCCTCCAGGTTTTCCCCCATGCCCCGGCCAAGGATGCCGGCGAGCGCCCGGTAGAAGTGGTAGTGGTACTCGGAAATCGCAATGTCCTTGATCGCAAGAACCAGCTTGGCCAACGTCCCGTCCCCGGCGGACGCCTCAGCCACGTAGATCTGGCGTCCCTCGCCGGGCTTCTCGAAGCTTACGTACTCGCCGATCGTTCCGTTCTGGACCTTTCCGTTCGGCTTTTCCAGGTACGGCACCAGCACCAGCGCCAGGTTAGGCAATGCGGCGATCAGCGCCGGCGGCAGCGCCGCAATCGGTTCGTTGAGATACTCCTGAACTTCTTCTTCCGTCAACGGAATCGCGGGAAAATACGAGAACTTGCTGCCCAGCGGGGTCATCGCCTCCCGGCAGCGCTCCGCGAATTCTTCGACACTCAGCTTGTCCAGGTTGGTTTCTATGGACATGTAGGCTTTACTTCATCGTAACAAAACAGTGCCTACCGGACGGCTGTCTTGGGCGGGTTCCGTCCGCCGGTTAGGCTTCCTTCCAGCCCGCTTTCGCGAGCAGCGCTTCGAGATTGCCGCCGAGGATCTTCCGCCGCTGTTCTTCGGTCAGAAACGCGTGTTCGACGCGCGCGATGACCG
>JAEHDI010000793.1 GCA_016880505.1 Bryobacterales bacterium
CCGGGTGTGCGCTCCTCCCGCCGGGCGACTTCCTCCTCCGGCAGCCCGGCGAGCCGCGCGACCTGCTCCACGAATTCGTTATCGATTAGTGTCCAACCGGGCAGTCGCTCGGCGACGAGCTTCGCGATCGCCGAGCCGCCGGATGCATACTGTCGCGTGATCGTAACGAGCGGCTTTACGGTCACGGGGAGGGGCGTCGGAGATTTTGCCGCAGCTCGCCGATGTTCAGCACCGGAATCCCACCCTCGGTGGGGACGAGGATGATCATGTTGTTCGACGACTTGAGCTCGCGCAGCACGTCGAAATACTGGCGCGTGAGCGCCTCGGCCGTCAGCGTCGTATTGAGGAGCCGCTGTTGCTCGGCCTGGAGCCGGGCCACTTCGACACGGTGGCGTTCCGTCTCGACCTGCTGCTCCTGTGCGATCTTGTTGTTGATCGCCTGGATGACCTGGGCGGGCGGCTGCAAGTCGCGCAGGAAGAATGCCGTCACCGTCGCGATGCGAAATGGCGGACCGCCGGCGCGCGGCTGCGTCACCAACGCCGAATCCACGAGCTCTTCCATCGTCCGGGCGATCTGCGTGCGCTTGGAAATGTCGTTGATCGAGTATTGCACCATCGCGTCCCGGACGCCTTTGCGGATGGCGTTCCGGACCGCACTGTGGATCTGATCCTCGTTGCCGATCTCCGTATAGATGTGCGCCGCCTGTGCGGGATCGATCTGCCAGCGGAGCCCGACGTCCACGGTCATTCCCATCTGCTCGCGCGAAAGCGCGGCGATCTCCTCGACCTGTTCGCCCGAGAAGGGATACTGCTCCTCCCGCGTCGTGTAGCGCTCGACCGAGGACCACGGCGTGACGAAGCGAATGCCCGGCATCAGCGGTTTGGGATCGACGAAGCCGAAGGCGTGCCGGACACCGACCCTGCCGGCATCCACGACGACGAACATGGACAGCAGCACGAGGACTACGCCCGCGGCTATCGCCACATAGCTAGCGAGGCGCAGCGCGCCGCCGACGGGACGGCCACTCCCGCCCTCAGTGCGAACTGTGGCGGCGCCGAGGCGGAGGAAGAAGGCGACGGCGAGGAGTACGAAACCAAAGACGAGCGTGCCCATGGCGACTCCCAGATGTGGGGACGGGGGGGATTACGTGAAGAGGTTCGGCCCTGTTCCAGGACCGGTGGGCCCCTTTCCGAAGGGAGGCTTCTGCTCCGAGCGCGCGCGAACGTAGCCGAGCTCCTCGCTGCGGGCAATGCGTTTCTCGGCAACCAGGCCTTCCAGTACCAGCTCGCACGCCGACACCATCGCTGCCGGATCCCTTTTCCCGGCGAGTCCCACCTGATCGATCAGGTCGAGCAGCCCCGGCACGACCGTAAAGCCTTTCAGGAGCGCCTCCGAGCGCTCGTCCGGCGTGATCTTGAGCGCACCCCCCTCATCGAACCAGTGGACGATGTCGTCCACATTGGCGCCGCCGACACGGCCTTCGAATGTGCGGCCGGCCGCGCGGCGGATGAGGTCCTTGGCGATGGTCTCCGCGCCCTGCAGCTCCCCTTCGTACTCCAGCTCGAGCTTGCCGGTGATCGCCGGGAGGGCGGCGTAGACGTCGGAGATTCGCGGGACGACGTGCTTTTCCTTCG
>JAEHDI010000794.1 GCA_016880505.1 Bryobacterales bacterium
CGGGGAGCAGGCAGGCGATCGATGTTTGAGAAGATGAAGCGCGATGCCGCCCTGCGGAAATTCGATCTTCTTCTGGTCTGGAAGGTGTCTCGGCTCTGTCGTGACATGCGGGAGGTCATCGCCACGGTTTACGAGTTGGCCGACATCGGTGTCAGCATTCTCCCCATCAAGTCCCAGACCGGCCCCATCAACTCCTCGATGGGTAGATTGTTGTGGGCAATCCAGGCATGGTTTGCGGAGATGGAGAACGACGAAAGATCGGAGGCGATACGAGCCGGCCACGCGCGAGCTCGGGCCGCAGGGTTGAAGGCGCTCAACAGCGAGTCACAACTGATCGCATCGGGAAGTCTGGACAGCCTGAGCCATGTGAGGAGTCGATAACCCCGGACGGAGTCGAACCGCCGCCAACAGCTTTTCAGGGCTTACCGACTGCGTTAAGTGGTTCAGAATCAGTCGAAGTCCATGGCCGAACGAGACTTATGCGAAACGACTCTTAGCACTGTTTGGGATCATTTGGGCTGTTTCCGCCTCTTCGATGTTCCCCTATTGTTCCCGCGAATCCCGCCGTATTCCGAGGGCCCAAACGTTCGGAGGTGCTCATGAAAGCGCCACTGTACCTCCGGGTCAGCACCCGAGACGGCAGCCAGGGCACCGATAACCAGCGACTCCAATTGCGCCAACTCTGCACATCACAAGGCTGGCAGATCGTCGGGGAATACGAAGACCACGAATCCGGCAACCGGGCTGACCGCACCCAGTTCCGGCAGATGCTTCAGGACGCCAGCACAAGGAAATGGGACCTGTTGGTTTTCTGGGCGATGGATCGATTCACGAGGGAGGGGACGCTGGCTACCCTCAAGTACCTTGAGCTGCTGGAAAGTTACGGGGTTCGTTGGAGGAGCCTCACCGAACCATGGATCGACAGCGCCGGACCATTCCGCGAGGTCATCATCAGTCTCCTGGCGAGCCTTGCCGAGCAGGAGCGCCTGCGCGTCTCAGAGCGGGTACAAGCCGGCCTACAGCGCGCGCGACAGAGTGGAATCCGGATCGGCCGACCGCGGCGCATCTTAGACCGCAGCCACGTTGTGGAGTTGAGGTGGCAAGGACTCAGCTTCAGGCAAATCGTCCGGAAGTTGAGTTTGGGCGAGGGGACGGTACGGAGGGCCTACCAGGTGGCAACACACGCACCAGAACTGCGCCAAAACTGACGAGCGTCGCGTTCTCCCAAGCTGGCCCAACTCGCTGGACAGTTCAGTCGTTCCGCACCATCGACTATGAAGGATGGAGACGGCGGACAGACTGAGGTCGAGAGTGTGGCGCCCACATCACGGTGCGAGCGGAACCTGAACCGAGCACCGAGTACTTGTGCTCAAGCTTCGTATAGGCGACTATTCGGCTTTGAGCGTGGTTGACCTGCACAAGTCAGCGTCGGCCGTTTTTGGTCCGAGTGCTCCGCGCCGGGGACCTGAGTGCGGTTCCTGAACGCTGGGTGATCAGCAGCGGGTAATCGTCGCATTAACGGCCGGACTGGATACCTTCCGGATTGGCGACGATCAAGGAGTCGGCAGGCGGGACAAGAAAAACGGGTTGGGGGTGGCGAAGTCCCCTTCTCTTGCATCGGCGGTGACGCGGGCCCACATCCTACCTATTGGACCGTAGTTGAGCTTCGGGGAACCCCATTTCGGGTGCGCTCGGCGGCATTGCTCCTCCCTGACGCCGCGGTGTTTAGACAGGATCAGCCACGAACACTATGGTTCCGCGCCTCGCGCTATTGGCGCGCGGTATAGAGCCGATAGCCCGAACGCTCTGCCGCAGTCGCTAGCAAAGATGATGGCCGAGGAATCCAATTCCCAGGCAGGTGAGGAATTATTGCAGCTGCCGCCTGCCAGTTCCTCTGTCTTTCCGGTAATCAGATTCTTAATCCAGATCTGTTCCGAAGTGGCGGATGCCCGTGTGAAGGCGGCCCACTTTCCGTCCGGTGACACCGCCGGGGTATCCGTTCCCGCGCCGGCCAGTAGCGGCGCTGGCGCGGCCCTTCCGGTCGACGGATCGAACCGCATGATCGCACTGGTTCGGTGTGCAACGAGTTCGAACCAGACCGGGCCATCTGCGGTTGCGGCCACCGGATGTAGGGCGTACCCGCCAAACCCAAGGCGATCGAGCCGACCGCCGTGTAACCAGCACAGCAAGTAACCGTCCTCTCCTTTCCTGCCGTCCCCCATGCACTGATAAAAAAGCCCGGAGCGCGTTATGGCCGGGTACCCGGAAAAGAGCGCTCCCGGCTCGGCGGCGATCTGCTGGTAGCGGCGCCCAGGCTCCCTTCCGTAAGCCAACATATTCCGCCTCGCATCCGCCAGCGAGAACAGCAGGATGGCGATCGCTGCGCAAACGGCCCAGCGCGCGCGGATGGGGCGCCAGTGCTCCACTCCGGCGACCACAAACAAAAGAAGCAGCAGCCACACCTTTGGAAACAGCCAGACCGGCTTCAGAGAGGCGTTGAGGAGAATGTAGCTGCAAATTAAGTACGCGGACTTCGACGGCGAAGCGCCCTTGAGCAATAGCACGACGGGAACTAGCAACAGCACAAAAGTATAAGAAGCCGTGCTCGTCGAAAGCAGCACCAACACGATTACAAACCATGCAAAGTCGCGGCGGTGGTCCGAATTCTTTGTCCACGCGACTCCCAGCACTGTGAAGGCGATCAGGCCTAATTGCACGGCGGTGCGCGCGAAGAAGAACAACCATGGCGCCGCGAACGCCGGGTTCGGATTCAACTGGGGCTCTCTGACAAAGAGCCGCCGCAGCAGCGTTGAAATGGTAGGCACGCCTGGGTTGTACGGATCGATTGAACCGCCCTCCAGCGTTCGCGGCAAGACGTGTGTCAAGTAATACCAAACGTCGCCCCAACCGAACATGGCAACGGCCAGGGCGCCGGCGCACGCCGAGGCGGTCACCATGCCGGCGACGCTTCGCCAATTCCGTTTAGCGGCGAAGTAAAGCAGTAGCGGTCCTGTGTACAACTTGAGGCCGAACGCTCCCCCGCAAAGAAAGCCGCTGGCGGTGCAGTAATTCCTGTTCAACCAGTAGAGGCTCAGCGTAATTAGGAACAATAGGAAGACGTAGTACTGGCCGTAGACGAAATTCGCAGCGAGGGAACTGTGGCCACAAAACGCGAGCAGTGCAATTTGCTCAAAGGGGATTCCTGTAACACACGCGAGCATGTAGACAACCGCCGCCAGCAGCGCAAGGTTGACCCCAAGCCAAACACGCTTCGCGTCCTGGAGCGGCAGTCCCGCCAACCCGACCATGGGTAACATCGTTAGCGGCGTCTGAGGAGTGTAAGCGCCCCATTGCCTTTCGCTGCCGGCGTAGTTCATTTGTCTGGCGAACCACGTCCAGTCGTAGAAGCTGCGAAGAGGCTGTCGCTGACGCACCAATACCGCCGAAGTGTAGTAGTTTGGGAAGTCCGTCGAGCGCTCAGTCCAGCCCTCAGGGAACGCCGTACCCATGAACGCTGCGAATGCGACCGCGGCCGCACAGCGCGTCACCCAGAGAACAAGCCTCCCGGCGCGGGGCGCAGCCATGCCTCGCTATTCTAACACCGCCCGTCTAGCGGTCAGCTCGAATAGATCCTCCCTGATGCCGAAGGTTTTACTGATCGAGTCCACTTGGACAAAACGTGGAGGTACCGGAAAGTGAGGGGGATCGGACTTCGACGATCCGGTACTTCTCCGGAAAGGCCGTTTACCTGCCCCGATAGTTCCAAACAATCGGTGAGCTATTGTAGTCTGAGGACTTCGGAGGCAACGTGAAGCGGGCGTGGGGGCCGTGGTTGTTGTTGTTCGCCGTGTTCTGCCTCGCGTCTGCGTCCTACGGGCAAAGCAAGCGAGCAGGGGAGCCGCCATTCACGCTTACCTGGAGCGCAGGCAAATGCGTAGGCTGCAAGATAGCCAGCGAACTTGGCCGAGTTCAGTTTACTAGCCGCCGCGAAGCGTGGGCAATTGGTTACTCCTGGCCGCCTCCTGGCGCGCAGGGTGCGGGTGACTACATCGTCGTCCAGACCAAAGATGCCGGGCGTACTTGGAGAGAGATACGTCAGACACACCAGCACGCTGGGGATGCCGACGGACCTCCGGCGTTTTCGTTCCTAGACACTGAACGCGGCTGGATCGCATGGGGGGACCCAGCCGGCGAGCCGAAAATGATCCGAACTCGGGACGGCGGCCAGCACTGGCAAGACGTGTCCCAGGAGTCCCTTCAGAAGATCCGGTTCTTCGACGATGGCCGCGGGATCGGAGCCGAGGTCACGAAGTTCCTCCGAACGAACGACGGAGGCCGCAACTGGACTGAAACGACAATTCCGCACCTCCGTTTCATTGACCGCATGTTTTTCCTCACACCTGATCTTGGCTGGATTGCGGGCAGTGACAGCAAGGATTTCTTCGTGTTCCGAACGACGAACGGGGGCCGCGATTGGCAGGAATCCCGAACCTCGGCACCTGAAGATCTTGCTGACGTACGGGACCTCTTCTTTCTCAACCGGAACCGAGGCTGGCTCATCACCTGGCAGCTCAATGATGGCGGTACGTATTTGTTTTCGACAACGGATGGCGGAAGGACCTGGGTACCCGATCCCGACTTATCCTTTCAGGGCAAGGGCAAGTGGGCAGCAGTCGTGCGATTTACCTCCGAAACGAACGGGTTCGTGTTCGTGAATGGCGAGGCCAAACTGCGGAGGCTGTTGTACACCATCGATGCTGGCGCACACTGGCGTGGGCGAGACCTATCGGAACCTGTCTACGATTGCCAGGTTTTCGAAGGCGATCTGTTGTGCAGCGCAGGAGAGTCGCCCTCGGGATTCCGACTCCTGACAGTGCACCAAAGATAAAACACTCCCTCTCGTTCCAGGAAAGTGGCGTTATCGGAAAGTGACACGCCGGTGCCTGGCAACCACGGGGCAATTCCGTCCGGATGGTCGGCAATGCGGAAGCAATCCACGTGAGTGTAGAGTCGCCGACTCGTCGAAGTGCCTGCGACCGCCGACCGGCCGATGACCACCAGCGGGTAGTCGCCCAGCGTTTACCGACGGCATCGCCGCGGGCGAGGATCCCGGTCAGTTGATGGCCTACTCGGAAACAAGCGCGCCAAAACCCTCCGCC
>JAEHDI010000795.1 GCA_016880505.1 Bryobacterales bacterium
CCCACGGCTCAGCGCTCAAACCAAACCGCCGGCGATCCGGCAAGGTGTCCTCGGCGCGAGCAAGCGCGCTTTCCAAAACGAACTCACTGACTGACCTGCCGGCCGCCAGGGAGGCGATTTGCAGGGTGCGCTTCGCAGACGGAGTCAGACGAAGATCGAGTTTCTCGTTACGGGTTTCCGCGGCCGGCATGTCGCCGCCCTCCTCTCACACGGTCAGGATAACACATCGGCCAGACAATGTCATGACAGCGCAGGTGACAGGGCAGTTTTGGGCATGGATTGGGGGAACCGAGTGAATTGACAGCCTCACGCTCCGGATCTCTTTGCAGCCGAGCTTTCGCCTTTGCGGCCTCGACCTCTCGGACCTTCGGCACTGCGTTCGTTTCGAGCGAAACGAGAAGACGACTTGCGATGCCGGCTATTGCATCCACCGCGGCCCGGAACGAATCTTCGTTTGCCTTCGACGGCTTGTTGAATCCGCTGATCTTTCTCACGAACTGGAGCGAAGCGTCTCGAATCTCTTCGTCAGTGGCCGGTGGATCGAAGTTGAAGAGGGTTTTGATACTCCTGCACATTCCGTATGACCTTAAGGTATCAGATCGCTTAAGGTGTGCTCCGGGATGCGATAATGGACATCCCGACGACGGCATGAGATCGCATGAACGCACCAGGGGTCTGCTGCGGGCTCCCAAGCTGGCTTGGGATGTGCTTGTTCGGGGACGCTACGACTTTACCTACGATCAAGTGCGCATGACCGCCAGCCGGATGGCCTGGGCAAAACGGTTCAACCTCTTCAAGGCAAGTGCTAATCTCCTCCACCGGCGGTTACGGCCTTGGAGCATGCCGCTGCACATGCAGTTCGAGCTGACCAACTACTGCGGCTTGCGATGTCCGGTGTGCCCGACGGGTTCCCAGGCGGTGGACCGCAGGCCTCAGGCCATCGACGTGGGGTTGTTCGAGCGCGTGATGAACGAAGTCGGCCCTCACCTTTTGACCGCGTCGTTGTGGGCCTGGGGGGAGCCTTTGCTCCACCCGCGCCTCAAGGAAATCCTCCGCGCGGCTCGGAAGCACGACGTCATCACTCTGCTCTCGACCAACGGGCAGTGCCTGAACCAGGACCGCATTCTGGAGGCTTTGGTCCAGGAGCCGCCCGACTACCTCATCGTCGCGTTCGACGGACTGACGGATGAGACGAACTCCCAATACCGGGTGGGAGCGACGCTCGCGCCCATCCTGGACGGAGTCAAGAAACTCGCCGAACTGAAACGCCTCAGGGGCCTTAGCGCCCCCTTGTTGAACATGCGCTACATCGTGATGAATCACAACCAGCACGAGGTTCCGCAACTGGAGGAGTTTGCCCGCCGGCATGATTTCGAACTGCTGACAATCCGCAACATCTTCTTCATTGAATCGACTACCGACACGCAGACCAGTAGACGATTGGCGCCCAGCGAGGAGTTTTGGAGAACCTGCGGGCACGCCCAAGGGGGCAATGTCCGGCGCGGGGACTTTATCTGTCAGGAGCCGTTCTGGTTTCCGACGATTTTCGCCGACGGCACCGTCGTCCTCTGCGAGCAGGACTACAATGCGCAACTTGCCCTGGGCCGCGTTGAAGGCGATGTCTCCTTCACCCGGCTTTGGCGCGGCAGCCGAGCCGCTCAACTCCGCGGGATCATCCGGGATGAGATGGACAGCGTGAGCTTCTGCCGGACGTGCCCTTACGTCGATCGTCCCATTACCGATTTCAACGTGGATGCGCGTGTTCTGACGTAGAGGAGAACTCTTCTGTGGCGAATCCGGGAAAGACGATACGGCTCGGAATCATCGGATGCGGGCGGGTAGCGGAAGAACGTCACGTCCCTTCGCTATTGCGGTTGCCGGACGTTCGTGTTGTGGCGACCGCGGACCTGGATGCAGCGCGAAGCCGCCGCCTGGCGGACCGCCTCGACGCCGCTCTTAGGTTCACCGACTATCGCGCCGTGCTGGAACGTCCGGACGTTGACGCGGTCGCGATCCTCACGCCCACGCAGTCGCACGCGGAGATCGGGCTTGCCGCGCTGGATGCCGGCAAACACTTGCTCGTCGAGAAGCCGCTCGCCATGAATCTGCCCGAGTGCGACCGGTTGATCGCTCGCGCCGCGCAATCATCCTGCAAGGTGGTGGTTGGCTTCAACCTGCGCTGGCACCGCCTGGTCCGGCGCACCCGGGAATTTCTGAGCACCGGGGCCCTTGGCCGTATCAAAGCGATCCGGAGCGCCTACACGCACGATCGCTCCGGTGAGACCGCGCCGGACTGGCACCGCAAGCTGGAACTGGGCGGTGGTGTGTCGTTCAATGAAGCCGCGCATCACTTCGACCTGTGGCGATATTTCACGGGAGGTGAGGTGGAGCAAGTCTTCTCCGCCAGCGTTCCGTCCGCGTACTACGAGGATGAGACCAACGCAGTCACGGCGCGCGTGTCCGACGGCATCCTGGCGAGCGGCGTCTTCACGTTCAAGACCGGCCCCAACAGTGAAGTGGAGATTTACGGTGAAAACGGTCGGTTGTGCCTCTCACTCTTCCGGTTTGACGGCATGGAGTTCTTCCCGTGCGCCATCTATCCCGGTAACCTGGGTGACAGGCTGATGAAGACCGTGGAGACCCTGGGCAGGCTCCCAGAGGCGGTTCCGGTTCTGCGCCAGGGGGGAGATTTTCAGGCAACCTTCGACGGCTTGTGGCGTCACTTCGCCGACTGCATCCTGCACGATCTACCATCCCAGTGCACCTTGGAGGATGGGCGCAGCAGTTTGCGGATCGCTCTCGCGGTGATCCAGTCAGCCCGCTCCGGCGAGCCAGTCCAGGTGCAGACGGTGGGAGCGTAGGGCGCAACGGTGGCGCGCTCCCCAGAGACCATTGACTTCTCAATCATCGTTCCCACCCGGGACCGGCATGCCCAACTTGCGGCCTGCCTTGCTGCGCTCTCAGAACTCCGGTATCCGGCCTCGAGCTTCGAGGTCGTGGTTGTAGACGACGGCAGCATGTCGCCGGTCGAGCCCGTCCTCGCGCCGTATCGCGAGGGCCTTCAGATCAGGCTCCAGACTCAACCTTGCGCCGGCCCCGCACGGGCTCGCAACCATGGCGCCGATGTGGCCCGAGGGCGCTTCCTCGCCTTCACGGACGATGACTGTGCCCCCGCCCCGGACTGGCTGGAGAAGCTCGCGGTCCGTCTCGCTGACACTCCAGATGTGGTCGCCGGTGGATGTACCGTGAACCTGCTGAAGGACAATCTTTTCGCCACCGCGAGCCAATCGCTCCTCAGCTATCTCTACGAGTACTTCAGCGACAATCGCGGCGTACCGTGGTTCCTGGCCTCCTGTAACTTCGCACTCGCCGCAAGTACTTTCCACTCCGTGGGCGGCTTCGACCCATCCTATCCGACGGCTGCCGCCGAGGACAGGGACATCTGCGATCGTCTCCGGCTTCGCGGCTATAGCATGGTATACGCCCCGGACGCCGTGGTCTATCATGAGCATGCGTTGGACCTGCGGAAGTTCTGGTCTCAGCATTTCGGTTACGGGCGCGGCGCTTGCAGGTTTTGGCGCGCGCACCGGGACCGCTCAGGCGGGAAGATCCGGATCGAGCCGCCCGGATTCTACTGGGGCATGCTGATGTATCCACTGCGCCACCATAGCCGGGTTCCCCTGGCCGAGGCTGCTCTTCTCCTCGTAAGTCAGGTCGCGAATCTTGCCGGATTCCTGTGCGAGTGGAGGCTTGGCGGAGTGCGGCTGAACTCCGCAATCCGTTGATTCTACGGGGGGTTTCGTGTCAGCTTCGAGCCACAATGAGACGAAATCATGAATACCTGTTATCCTATATAGTAGATGCAAAAACACCATGCCAATCTCTCTTCGTACCAATTCAAACGGGCAAAAACCCGGGGGCTCATCGAGGTGCTCAATGAGGGTTCGTACGTCATGGCTCAGTACAGTGAGCGCACGGGCACGGTGAAATGGCAACGCGTCGTGCTGGCCTCGCAGAGGGAATTGATTGAGAAGTGGCTGGGCGAGCACTATCCGGTCCAAGCCGCAACCCAACCTGAGTCGAGGGCTCAAGTCTCGGCTCAGTCAGCCCCTGCATCCGTCCGAAAACCTTCCGGGAAGAAACTGGCCAAAAGGACCGCGGCCTAGAAAATACAGCGTGCTGTATCCTGAGGTGATGCGGAGGAAGACCGCTCCCTGCAGTCGTGGCTCGGATTGCGGTTCAGTGTAGCCGCGCCCACCTCAGATGAACATTCTCGTGCTTAACGCCGGGTCGAGCAGCCTGAAGGCTCGGCTGTATCGTGTCGGCGGCGAGGAACTTCCCGAGGATCCTCCTGAGCCGCTCTGGGACGCCTTTGTCGATTTGTCCTTGCAGCCCGGCGTGGCACACATTCGCGTGCGCAGCGCGGGTGCAACGATTCAAAAGGAGTTTCCCTGCACGCACCTTCCCGATACGCTTGACGGCGTGCTGGAATCCTTGTGGGACGGACCGACGGCCGTTTTGAAGGACCGTTCCGGGATTCACATCGCCGGTCACCGCGTCGTCCACGGCGGCCAGGAACTCCGCGAGAGCACGCGGATCACGCCTTCCGTCAAGGCTGTAATCGAGCGGCTGGGGCCGTTCGCTCCCGCGCATAACCCGGTCGAACTGAGCGTCATCGAGGCAGCGGAGCGGATTCTGGGACCGGACGTTCCCCAGGTGGCCGCGTTCGACACTGCGTTCCACGCCAAGCTTCCACCTGAGGTCTACACC
>JAEHDI010000091.1 GCA_016880505.1 Bryobacterales bacterium
CCGGGAGCGGCTGGACGTGCACTCTGGCCCCGCTGAGCTGCACGCGGGCGGACGCCTTAGCGGCCTCGTCCAGCTACCCGGTGATCACCCTGACGGTGACCGTGGCCGCCAACGCGGCGTCGAGCGTGACCAACACGGCCACGGTGTCCGGCGGCGGGGAGACGAACACGGCCAACGACTCGGCGACCGATCTGACGACGATCAACCCGGCGCCGGTCGTCAGCTCCATTTCGCCGAATACCATGGCCGCAGGGCAAAGCGTGGCGGTGCAGATCACGGGGAACCACTTCGTAACTGGCGCAGTCTTGACCTTCGAGAACGGCACGGGCGGCTCCGCTCCGGCAGTCTCCAACCTAGTTGTCCAGGGTGCCACCCTGATCACCGCAACCCTTACCGAGAAGAAGGGAGGCCCCCCCCGTAGTCGTACTTGGGATGTCGTGGTAACTAACCCCGACGGAGGGAAAGGCCGGCTGCCGGGCGCCTTTATCGTAACACCCTAGACACTTATTCCGAACGGATGAAGAAGAGATTGTCGATCTTCAGGCCGCCACCCCCAGTGCGGTAAAGAGGTCACGCATGTGGGCTCGGAAGTTCCCGCTGCAGTGTCGATGGGTGTGGGATGGGCCAGTTTAGATTGCGGCCGCAGATGAGTGCTGGCGGAGAGCAACGGTCGCATGATCTTCACGCGAAGGACCACCAAAGCAGTCATGGCCCGTAAACCTTCTGGATCAGGCTCGTACCGACGCGGCTCCGATCTTCCGGACCATTCCCGCTGTACGCAAGTTGAATTCGCGGGCGCGCGAGTATTCCGCAGGGCGGGTATGCCCCAGGTGCAGGGGCGTCCCGCAACACCGAAGCTCTCCTTCACCACCACCTGCACGCCGGCAAACGGTGGGGCCTTCTGTTTGCGCGTAATGGCCTCGTCAGCGCGCCGAGCACTGACTAGTGCCTCTTCGCGCGTCTGGTAGACAAAGGCGTTGAGCTTGGGATGGAATCTGTCGATTCGCTCAAAGACGTGCCTGGTCAGTTCGAGGGCAGAGATCTTACGAGCGCCGATAGCGGCTGCAGCATCGAGCGCGGAGCCAAAATCGGGGTCGAATGTTGTTTTGGCCCCGTGCTACCAGCGGAGTCGCCAACAGAGAAACCGCGGCACGGCGAGCCATCATTTTCGGAATCTTATCATCTGAGTTTAATGTGAGTCTAATGCGCAGCAATCGGCATTCTGGAAAGCGGTTCAGTCTGACGAGGCCAGTCGCCGGGCTTGTGCCACAGCTTTGTGACGTACTTTGTGACGCAACCCCGATTCAAGTCATAGCTTCTCGCCGTGCACCACGGTCTGATCTCCAGTGCCCAGGAAACACGGAGTTGTGTTTTCTGTGTAGCACTTAGTAACACTCCTGATGCCCCAGGGTCAAACCGCCACTACAACTTCGCGATCAGGAAAGCCTTTCCTGGCCTGCACTGCCCGCAGAACGGGCGCGGGAGTGGGGACCGTAGTCAGGGCCTACCAAGCCCCCAACGGCGCGTCAGGGCCCTGCCAAAACAATCGAGGTCTAGCCGGCGGAGGGTTTTGGCGCGCTTGTTTGCGAGTAGGCCGTGATCCAGGCAGGGCGCTGCTTTGACCCCGGTCAGCATCGTGTAACCTCTCAGAATTGCGTCGATCCATCCGGGTTCTCAGACCGAGAAGGCCATCCTGTTCGTGGACATCCGATCGAGCGGATAATGCCACTTGTTTGAATCACATACGGCCCTTCGGCCCGGATAGCGCCAGCAAAGCCGACCTTTTGGGATCTATGACGACTCAAGTGGCGACAACCTGTTGACCCGTCATTAGCTGCGTGATCTTCCAAGGCCTGCGTGCCTGTGTTTGCGTTACCGCAAGGCGGACTTGGAGACTGGGAGTCACCAGCCGGGAAGTTGGTTTGGGCTGAACACCTGCACTCCGCACCACCTGCTTCGACACTGCATCGAAGCCCGCGGTGGCCCACGGTGGCCTGGTAGGACGTGGCGACCGGCAAGCAAACCGGTCGAAAGAAGGGAGGGGGACGGAAACGTATCAGTGAAATCAGGCGAAAGGGCAGCAGTTGCTGGCCACGGGGTCCTCGGGAGGAGCAGTACTACCCTCTCCGGGCTGCAGAGAAGGCATTCAGGAGAAGAAGGTGAGCGTCAACGGCTCCAAGACACACCGATCGTGGTACGCTGATACCGGCCGCAAGGCCAAAACAGAAATTGCCGTGTACTCTGCCAGTTAGGAGTTCTCATCTTGCCTAGCAGCGACGCGCGCGCCGGTCATGGCCTCGCATTCGTCGGTTCGCGCCGTGTGCGACATCCCGCGCAACATGGATGACGACATGCTGCGCGCCGTCATGCGCAACGGCGGCGCTGTGTTCGTCAACTTCAGCGTCGCCTACCTCGACCAGAAGGCCTACGAAGTCTTCGCCGGCTATCGAGGCGACCGCGACCACGAGATCGCCGAAACCCTGAGCCTGCACGCGGCGGACCCCCGCCGCTGGGGGATGAAGCGCGCCATTCAGCGGCGTTACCGCTCCCAGTTGCCGAAGGTGGATATCGAGGCGGCCCTCCGCCACATCGACCGCATCGCAAGGTCACCGGCCCAGACCACGCGGGTATCGGCTCGGATTATGATGGCATCTCCGGGATGGCGCCGGCCGGGCTCGAGGACGTCTCGACGTTTCCCGAACTGGTCCGGGGGTTGATCGGCCTGGGCTACACGGATGAGGACATTCGCAAGATCATGGGCGGGAACCTGCTCCGGATCATGCACACCAATGAGGCATTGCCAACAAATGAGACGCAGGGAATTTGTTCAGCTTCCGGCGTTAGCGGCGGCCCGGCCGCCCGGCCGGAAGAAGATTGCGGCGCTGGTCACGACGTACCATGTCCGTTCCCACGCCGATAACTTCGTGACCCGGTTCCTCGAGGGTTACTGGGTCAACGAAAAATACACGGCTCCCCCTTGTGACATCGTCTCGCTCTACATGGATCAGGTCCATCCGGCCGACATCGGCCGGCGGCTCGCTTCCGCTTACGGCTTCCCGGTCGTGAAGTCCATCCCGGAGGCGTTGACGCTCGGGACCGGCCGCCTCGCCGTCGATGGTGTCCTCATCGTCGCCGAGCATGGAAACTATCCGGACAACGAGAGACAGCAGAAGCTCTATCCGCGGTTCGAATTCTTCGAACAGGTGGTCCAGGTCTTTCGGAAGTCGGGCCGCTCAGTGCCGGTGTTCACCGACAAGCAGCTATCGTACGACTGGTCCAAGGCGAAGCAGATGTACGACTGGTCGCAAGAGTTGCGGTTCCCGATGATGGCGGGCTCTTCCGTCTCGGTGACGTTTCGGCGGCCGGAGCTCGATTACCCGCTCGGCACGGTCTTCGAGGACGCGCTGCTGGTCGGGCCCGGTTGGGTCAGCGATGGAGGGATCTTCCACAACCTCGAGACGCTCCAGTGCTTCGTTGAGCGCCGCAAAGGGGCGGAAACCGGAGTTCGTGCCGTTCATCACCTGGAAGGTGAGGCAGTCTGGAAAGCGGCAGAGCAGGGCCTGTGGTCGAAAAAGTTGATGCTGGCCGCACTGGCGCGCGCCGAAAAATCCGGCCCCGGCCGCCCGGACGACGTGAAGCAGCCGGTGCTGTGCCTGCTCGAGTACAACGACGGCTTCCGCGCCGCCGTGGTCATGCTGGGCGGTCTTGTCAATGAATACCTCGTCGCGTTCAAGGCGAGGGGGCGGAGCGAGATTGACAGCACCCTCTGCTATTGCCCGGCCGAGAACTCCAACAACTTCAGCCCGCTTGTGGATGCCATCGCGCGGATGTACCTGACGGGCCGGACCGCCGTGCCGGTGGAACGGACTCTCCTGACCACCGGTGCGCTTTCGTTCCTGATGGAGTCCGCCTACCAGGGACACAAGCGGATTGAGACACCGTCCCTCAAGGTCGCCTACAGAGCCTCGACCAGCTCATACTACGCGCATGGGAGGGGATCATGAGCGCGCTAGACCGTGCACGGCTCCTGGATCCGATTACGAAGCCTGAAAGAATCGCCACCGGGTTCCGTTTTACGGAAGGGCCCGTCTTCAGCAGGCTCAATTACCTGTTGTTCGCCGACATTCCCGCATCGAAGATTATGAAGTGGTCGCAGGGGACGGTGACGGTTTTCCGGGAGAACAGCAACGGCGCAAACGGCCTTACCTTCGATCACCAGGGGCGGCTGCTGGCCTGTGAAATCGGACGGATAACCCGCACAGAAAAGGACGGTTCCGTCACTGTTCTGGCCGCCACGTGCGAGGGAAAGGGCCTTCACCGTCCTAACGACTTGGTTTACGCGATTGATGGGAGCGTGTACTTCAGCGACCGGCGGTCGAAGGCCGCACCAGGAGGTCCGCCGATGACGGAAATCTCCGCCGTGTATCAGGTCACGCGGAGCGGCGAGGTGCGTATCGCCGCACGAGACTGCGATCTCCCGAACGGAGTGGCCCTGGCGCCGGATCAGCAGAAACTGTACGTCGCCGACAGAAACCTGCTCCGCGTTTATGAGATTGCCGCGGATGGCTCGCTTCGGAGCGGACGTGTCTTCGCGGAAATGCAGTCGGGCGCGCTGGGCGGTCCCGACGGCCTCAAGACGGACGAAGGCGGAAACGTGTGGGTAGCCGGGCCGGGGGGCATCTGGGTATTCGACCCGAAGGGCGAGAGGCTCGGAATCATCGAGGTGCCCGAGACGCCAAGCAACTGTTGCTGGGGCGATGCGTTCCGTAACCTTTACATCACGGCCCGGACGTCCGTCTACCGGCTGGAGACGAAGGCCAGTGGCACACGAACGTATTAGCCCGCATTTCCACTTTGACCTGCATCTTGGAATCCGGCGGGCCGGCGAAGACCGGGGTCTAGGCCGAGCGCAGCGAGTTGCGGTCGTCGTCAGTGCCATGACCGTGCAGCGGCTGCTGCGGGCGCTCGGTGACCGCCCCTCCCCTGACCGCTGAGGGTTCTTGGGGCGAATCGGGGGTGCCGAACCACAGGTCTTCCTCGACCGCACCGAGATCGTACGAATCCGAGTTCTGGAGCGGCTTTCCAGGCCCGTAATGACCCGCAGAATGAGCGCCGGCATCGGGGACGGAGGCCGCTGGGTATATAATCGACCGTGGCCAGGCAGCCAGTGGGGAAATCCTGGGTAAAACAGAGCGTGGACCTGATTCCCATGAGGTGCCGTGCAGCCGGAGGAGAAATCCGCCCATGCGGCAATGTGTTCCCGGTCATTCTAACCACTGGTCTGCTTTTCCTTACCATTTCTGCCTCTGCGCGAACCTACACCACCAACTTCCCCGTTACGGAGAATCCCATGTCTGAGGGTGGCATGTGGATCAATGGGGGCACGGTTGGGCTAGATTGGAACAACGTGCAGACGACTCC
>JAEHDI010000092.1 GCA_016880505.1 Bryobacterales bacterium
AGCGACGATCACTCGTGCTGTGTCGGACAACACGTCTCCCACGCGCCGGAAGAAGAACGCGTCGAGCGTCGCGTCGCTCGCACTCAGCGCCGCGGTGAGACTGATGTTGGAGCGCGCACGCCAGAGGACGTCGATCTGCCCGCTGGCGCCATGAGATCGCCCGTCGTCGTCGCGAAACCACTCGGTGCTGACATGTGGTATGAGCGGTCGCCGAGGATCGCCAGTAACGTCGAGGACGATCTGTGAACGGGGGCTGCTCTGGAACCAGGTGACAAACTTTATCGCGAAATTGCGTGCATTGTTCGACAGCGTCCCCCAGGTCTTTCGCGCTTCCCACCAGCGGTCATAGGCCGTGCCGTTGCGGAATCCGATGAGGAAGGTCAGCGCAAATGCGCCGACCGCCGAGGCTTCCGCCGCGATGCCCTTGAATTCGTACGGCGCCCACGTATGGAGGACCGCGCCGATCACGCTGTACAGGGAGATAACGCTGACGCGCAAGAGGAGAGGGCGTGAAATGGCGAGTTTCGAATCGAAGTACCAGCCGAGGCCACCGATGGGCATGGAGCACTCCTTCTGCGCCTCGGTTCAGTCTCCCGGCCGGCAACTCTGCGCAGGGATCTACCTGAAGCACGGCGGGCATGGTAACAAAGTCGCCTGTTGATCACAAGCCGGAGGCGATGCCCCGTCAAAACGGGGTGAGCTTCTTCAAGTCCTCCTGCAGGCTCACCAGGTCATACTGCACGACGAAGTTTATCCGAAGACCTTCCCCCGCCACATTGTTTTTGTCAACGCGCTGTCCCCAGATGATACCTCCTCCGATCGTGAACCGGTTGCCGGGACTATACATAAGATTTCCGTCGAAGTACTGCGTTCGGTTGTAGGTGCTGCCCGGGGAGAGGTCCGTGGTGTTGACCTTGAGAAATCCGTACGTAAGGTTCGACCGCCATTTAGCATTCCACCAGTGTTGAATCGAAGCATGACCTCCATAGGCCGGTTGGGCTTTTAGCTCGCCTGTGGATGTGAATCCCGCATCGAGATTCAGGCCGCCGGTGTCATTGAAGTACCGGGTGATACCCTCGCCGTAGACGGCTTGGAACAGGACGTTGTCCCTGCCCTGCAGCCTGAACAAGCCGGAC
Source organism: Bryobacterales bacterium (assembly GCA_016880505.1). GTDB lineage: Bacteria > Acidobacteriota > Terriglobia > Bryobacterales > Bryobacteraceae > JAEHDI01. Next base: position 1,137 of record JAEHDI010000092.1, read on the forward strand.
GTCATTACTCCGTACCCGAAAACATGACTGGTTTGGCCTGTGCCCGTCACTTCTCCTCCGACCGACCGAAAGACTGCTGCGGTGTTGAAATGATTATCATTCGTCTCATGTCGATAGCGGACGACGAAGTCGGGCATCGGATTCGTCGACGTAAATGGTTCGTTGCTAAGGGGTGTGGCGTTGGGGATGCGCCCGTTCGGTTGCTCGACGGAGAGCATGAGGTTGTCTGTTGGGTTGAGCGCGTAGGTATAGCGTATCTGGGGGTTAAACCGGAAGATCCAGGCGTTCGGCCCGTTGAAGTCGGCCGTTTCTGGGATCACGTCCGAATCACTGAACGTGGACCAGGCCTGTCCGACGAGGACGTTCTTTAGTTGGCCCCAAAAGTGGCGGATTCGGAGTTCCACGTTGCTCCCCGGGCCGACAAAGTCCACCTCGAAATAAGTTCGAAGGACGTCCAGGCTGGTATCGGTTCGGGACTCCAAAGTGAGCCGGGATGCCCTGATGCTCATGTTGTAATTTTTGGTGTTGGAGTTCGGGGTCGGAATGGATTCCGGCCTGAACTGGTTCCTGTTCCCCAGATCCGCAGTGTCGTAAATCGCATCTGTTCTGATGTAGCCTCCGATCTTCAACCGGCTGTGCGTTCCCGGGATTGTCCAAAATCCACGCAGCGAGGGATCGAACGGAGCATTATCCAGCCGGGCCTCTCCATAGGCGTCCTGCCTGAACATCCCGCGCTCCCGGTCGATGGCGGGAACTTCAGTGCTGGTTCCCGCCGAGAGCGGCGTGGCGGCCGCTGCCTCCTTGCGCTTGATTTCTTCTAACGTTCCCTCCAGTTGTTTGACTTTGGCCTTCAGCTCCTCCACATCAGACTGCCGCGCAGGAGCCTCCGGGCCCTGTTCCGTCCTGACAGGCTCCTGCCCGAAAACCGGAGAAAGGAAACACATCCCCCCTGCCAGCATAATTGCCGCCGGTACGATCAGCTTGCGGGTTGGTGAGACGTTGGCTGTTCCAACGTGAGGCATGGCTTCTCGCGTATCGTCTATTTCCGTGTGGAGCGCTTTTCTGAGATAGAAGAGCAACTGCCACTCACGGGGAGCCGATTGGCGGCGACTCCGATTGCGCTCGGCTTGCACGCAGGTCTACCGCCCCCCATCGGCTGCGAGTGGATTCGTTCCCGCACAAACAACGATCGGTACGACAAGTCGAATCAGACTGTCTTCCAGGTCTGGCGGCGGATCACCAGCTACCAGCCCGCGTGTTCTCTGGACCACATCTATCACTTTTGACTCGCTCGGTACCGCCGTAGATTGTCTTCCGGGGTCGTGGCATCTGCCGGTGCGACCGGGATCAGGGAAGGGAAG
>JAEHDI010000796.1 GCA_016880505.1 Bryobacterales bacterium
GACCTCGTAGACGGCGTACGCGTCCCGTGTTGCCGGATTCACCGGCACCGGCACGATGCCATACGCATTGCCTGCCGACGGAGCAAATTCGCCCGTGTCGGAGTCGATCCGGCGAAGCACACCCGTAGCGTCCTGTCCCGATGTCAGATTGACCACGGCGTCGGTAAAGAGGTCGACTCCGGGTGGCACGTCCGAGAACTTCAACATGATCCTCGTGCCGAAATCCGCCAGCCCGGCCGTGCCCAGGTTCCCCCGATCGGCAATTGCGGGAAACGACGGATTGAAGAAGCCGGTCTCAGACTGGTAGACCACGCCGGGTTCGCTTTGGCTCAAGGGAGCCGGAGATGTATTGGCGTCCAGGTAAGCGGCCTCAGTGCGTGTATGGAACGCGTTGGAGTACCCCTCCCGGACCTGCACGCTGAACTGGGCGCTGCCACTTCTCTTGGCGTTGCGGGCGAGTTCCGGATTTTGCGGCGCCGATTGTTGGAATACGGGCGGCGTCTCCACAACGAACCTCAGCTCGGGCATGGTGAAACCGATAACCTGATCCGGATTGTTGACCGGGATCGGCGACGCCGCGATCACCGCCGCATATGCCTGGATCTGAGACGGTACCTGTGGGTTTGTCCCAAGTTGGCTCGCGTCCGCCCTGATGTTGACGATACGCAGGACCCGGCCCACGGTCCCCGGCGGGTCAAGTGGTACGCCGACGAAGTCGATCACGTTGACGCCGGCACGCACTCCCTGGAAAACGTTGGGCCTGCCTGCCGCGCCGCTGTACACGCCGGTGCCGTCGGCGGTACCGGAGATCGTGCAAACTCCCGGCGACGTCTCCGGTGCATCGGGTGCGCCGCAGACGAGCTGCGACCCAGCGGACGGTTCGTCGATGAGCAACAGCGCTTCCGTCCATTCCAGGCCCGCGTCCGCAAGCAGCCGGCTTGTGATATTGGAGTTCAGGAACACGCTGATATTGACTCCGGGAACCGGCTGGCCTTCGGGTGTCGGCGTGCCACCGAAGCAAACGAGTACGATATTGCCGGTGAGCTCGCCCTGACCACTTGCGCGAACGAATGGTACGACACCGGCATTCGCCATGCACGCCAACGGACTCTGCGCGGCTGCTATCGCTGTGAAAAGAAGAAAGATGAGCACAAAATGGAATTTCCGCATACGATTTTCCTTTATTTTCTGGTGCCCCAACGATATCACAACATGTCCAAAATACAGCGATTACTTTTTTCGATTTCTCCTAGTACGGCTACCCCGTGGAGCCGGTCGCCGGCCCTCCACGCACTCTTGACCGATAAACTGAAAAGAAGATCGATGACGCCCAAGTTCCCAGCCCGCCTGCATGTTCTGCTGGCTTCGAAAGCGCCTGTGGGCGTCGTCTTCCGGCGAGGTCCGGCCAACGCCGTCTGCACCGTCGGCTGGAACCGCGAAACCGGCGAGTTCAAGCTCGGCCAGTGGCTGAGGGGCCGGATCTACGAGCGACGTGCCGACCTCTCCCCCGACGGCCGCCACCTCATCTACTTCGCGCGCGGCGGCCGTCGCCATCAGGAGACGAAGGGTTCCTGGACCGCGATCTCACGCGCGCCTTGGCTGCACGCCGTCACGCTTTACGGTAAGGGCGACTGTTGGCAAGGCGGCGGTCTGTTCACATCCAACACGACGTACTGGCTGAACGGCTGCCATTTCGCGCTGCGGAAATGCGCCGAACTCGCCGAAGACCAGGAATACAAGCCCGAAGGTTTCTTCGGGGCCGAGTGCCCCAGCGTGTACTACCGCCGCCTTCTGCGCGACGGCTGGACACTGGAAATGAAGGCGGGCCTCGGCGGGGTCGCGCCTTGCACGGTCTTCACCAGGCCGCTCCGGCACGGTTGGATCCTGCGCAAGTTCGC
>JAEHDI010000797.1 GCA_016880505.1 Bryobacterales bacterium
CCATATGAGTTCCAGGCTGCGGAGGGCCGCGGCGTGCCTGCCAAGGTGGTCGTTCGTCCGCGGTCCGCGATGATTGTTTCGGGCTCTTGCAAGCAGCAGGGGATCAGAAGCAAGCCATGGGCCGCCTCGATCTTGTGCAAACGCGAGGCACGGCTCCGTTGATTCCCGGCGCAGCTCCCTAGGCACACGGCTGGTCGCTCGCGGAAGGAGAAGGGCAGGATGATGGATCGAGGGCGCCTCAGCCGACAGACCTAATTCTGATTCCCTGTGCCGTGATTGGACCCACAGATTTTGCACTGGGACGGGGCTTCGGCGTTGTCGACGCGGTGATGGACTGGCTTGAGCGTGCGCAGGTAAACGAACATGGCTTTCAAGTCGTCGTCGGAGAGGTTGCGGAGATCCCACCAGGGCATGATCTGGTTGAGCTTACGCGCCTGCACGTAGCCGGTCCGCATCGCCTGAAGAAATAGCGCTTCATCGTAATAAGGAATGCCGGAGGGGTCCGGTGTGAGGTTCGCGCTCGCCACGCGCCCCCACGGCCCCGCCAGAATGAACCCCCCGGCGTATTCCAATCCCTTGATGGGTTCGCCGTGGCGTTGCGGTGTGTGGCAATCGGAGCAGCCACTGACGTTGATCAGAAAGTCGCCGCGCTTGAGGGGCGTGGAAAGGTCCGGTGGCGGCACGGGCGCCGTGATCGGCTCGGGGACGCTGCGAATGAGGTAAATCACCGGGAAGACGATTTCGGTTTTGGGAACCGTGTTGCGCACCGGAGGCAGCGAGCGGATGTAAACCACCAGAGAAGCCACGTCCTCATCGGAGAGAAAACGCAAATGCGGGTACGGCATCATCGGGAAGAGCGCCCGGCCGTCTTGGCCGATGCCCTCGCGGATGGCGCGCGCCAGCATGTCGTCGGTCCAGGCGCCGGCGCCGGTTTCGAGGTCGGGAGTCAGGTTGGGCGCCACCACGCGACCGGGCACGCCTTCGCTGAATGGCAGAATTTGTCCGGCCCCATGCATGCCGGACGGGACGGGAGCGTCGTGTTGGGTCCAGTCGTGGGGCGAATGGCATCCCTCGCAGCCCGAGAAGAGATACTTGCCGCGCGCCATCCGCTCCGGGGTCCGTACAAAAGTACGATCGGTGAGCGGACGCGCTTTGGGGCCGAAAAATGGCCGCCAGCCGATGGTCAAACTGATCGCGAGGACGAGGAGCAAGGCGACCGCGACGCTCCCAATCCCCAGCCATTTCAGGAAACGTGCCATGGACGAACCTCCGCAAGTTTTGGTGACAAAGTTTTGATGACAGGCTACGAAATTCCCGATTCTACTACTTTGGCGAAAATGTGCCTGGACCGCTCACTTTGTGGAGCAGGAGTCCTCGCCTCCGGCGGACCACCCTGGCCCGCTCGAGAATGATCTTGATCTCGGCTTCCGCCATCCTCTCCCGCAGATCCCAGTGGACGATGTACCGGCTGAAGCCGTCCAGGATGCTGCACAGGTAGTAAAACGTCCCACTGATGTTGAGGTAGGAGACGTCGATGTGCCAGTGCTGATGAGCGACGAGCGGCTGCTCGAAACCCGTGCCCTTTTTTGACGGCTTCCCGTTCCACTTCGACAACAGCCCGCCTGGCTGAGGTCGCGCTCGACACGGTTCGGTCAGAAGACGTCGCGGACAGAAGCGGCTGGGGTTTCCGCAAAGACGCCAAGATCGTAAATGGGTTGAGAAAAAAGGTCTCCAGCCACCGGCATGACTGCCGGCGTGGCGCGCAAGACTGCGCGCTCCACATGAGGCGAAAAGGAAATACGGAGGAGTACGCGTGGTCCAGCGCAGGGCGGCCTGCGAGGCCGCCGCCGGCCGAGGGCCGGCCCCACGGAACCCTAGTGAGTTTCTACTATTGAACCGGGGTGAATGACAACGCTACGCTGGCTCCACTTATGGAGCCAATGTTTTTGCCTGATGTCGAGGCGAATCCCCAACCTTCGCCCTGGGCTACGGTGATCGAGGGGATGCAGAAACTGGGCCGCGAGTATCCGCAGATCTGGCATCTGTTTGCCTTCAAGCCATCGGCGACCGAACACCTGGCGCGGTTCACTCAGGAGATTCTGCGAGGAGAGGCGCCGCTCACGCCCGGGCTGCGCGAGCTAATCGCGGCTTATACGTCCGGCAGGAACCATTGCCCGTTTTGAGTGAAGTCGCACGCCGCAGTTGCGGCGGAACTGCTGGGCAACCGGGCGCTGGTCGAGGAAGTGATCGCCGACATGGAAAGTTCGTCTCTTTCAGCGGCGGAGAAGGCGCTCTTCCGCTTTGTGGACAAGGTGAATCGCGATTCGCCGAACATCAGCGCCGACGATATGAAGCCGCTGTACGACGCCGGGTGGACCGACGAGCAGATCTACTACGCCATCACCGTTTGCGCCCTCTTCAATTTCTACAATCGCTGGATCGACGCCACCGGCGTCCATGCTCTATCAGAGGAGGCTCAGTGTGAAGGGGGCAAGCGCAGCGCGGCTCAAGGCTACGTCCGCAAGTAGGGCCCCGGGGAGGTCCGACGAGCCCCGACCAAATTCTTTAAGCTTGTTCTAGGTCATCATGGAATCGCCGACGGGGCGTCTGGTTGCGGGCCTGGCATTCACGCTGGTGGTGATCGGCGTCTACGCCGCCTACACGCTGAATTCCGTGAGCCGCATGCGCGACCTGCAGACCCGCATTGTCGACCGCAATCGACGCGCGTCTTTGCAGTTGATCCGCATCCAGAACGATCTCAACTCGCTGGCGCTGTCCATGCGCGACATGCTCGACCCTGGAGAGGGCTACCCGCTGGCCGCGTGGAAAGCGCCGCTGCGGCGGATCCGGCAGAATCTCGAGGACGCCATCGCCAGCGAGGGCGCGCTTGCGGAAGGCGGCCGGGCGCCCGCGCAGACGGCGTTCCTGAAGTCATCGTTCGCGGAGTTCTGGCGCGCTTGCGACGGCATGTTAGCGTATGCCGCGAACGGCGAGGAGGCGAAGGCGAGAGACCTGGTGCGGACTACGTTGCAACCCCGCCAGGAGGCCCTTTCGTCCCTGACGGCGCGTTTGCTGGTGGAGAGGAACGACCAGGAGTCCCGCGGCGGCCAGCAGGTGGCCG
>JAEHDI010000093.1 GCA_016880505.1 Bryobacterales bacterium
CGCCGCCGGCCAAGGGCGAGCTGAAGGCTGCGCTTCGTGCGCTCAGCCAGCGCACATGTAGTCATCGTTCTTCGGTTGCGACGTGCCGTCTGCCGCAATGCCCGCTTCGCGCTCCTCTGTCTCCTCTTCGAACCATACGGTCACGAGCGCGGGCGTCACGTTCAGCTCCGGTTCGCCTTCGATATGGCACCCGAGCGCAGCAATCTCTTCGAACGACACACCGAGTTGGCGAAAGACTTGGCTCTGTTCGGTGATCGTGTAGTAAGCCGCGCGCCCCGCGCGAACCGGGACATCGCCGCCGAAGCAATTTCAATGACTTAGGTCGTTTGCTACATCCTTGCCGAACAGAGCTAAAGACTATGATGATGTTGTAGGCATCGATAACGAGTTCGCGCTTACGAGGCATTGGAAAATCCTCCTGCACACTCGGTCCGACACTATCCGATGGAGTTGAGCTAGTCGCCCTCATTTCCGAGGCGACCGCGCCAGTGGCAGCCTTGTTTTTCCGCGACGCTTGAGGTGATCCCCGCGAATCGGACAGGTGGTTAAGCTTGGCTCGACCTGAGAAGGACGAGCACTGATGGGTAAGACGACACGGAAGCGCTACGGCGCGGAATTCAAGGCGAAAGTGGCATTGGAGGCGATTCGCGGCGAGCTGACGCTGTCGCAGCTGGGGGCCAAGTATGGGGTGCACCAGACGGTGATCAATGCCTGGAAGAAGCAGGCGGTCGAGAACTTGTCCACAGTCTTCGAGAGCAGGCCCGATACCGGCGGGCAGAGCCGCGAGGCCGACATCGAGAAGCTGCACGCCAAGATCGGTCAGCTGATCGTGGAACGGGATTTTTTAGCGAAGGCCTTCGGTCGTTGAGCATCGATCGGAGGCGGCAGATGATCGACAGCGGGCACGCCTCGCTGTCGATTGCTCGCCAGTGCGAGTTGGTGGCGATCAGCCGGTCTGGGTTTTACTACCGGCCCTCGGGCGAGACGGAGCTCAATCTGGGGCTGATGCGGCTGATCGACGAGCAGCATCTCAAGACGCCGTACTACGGCGCGCGTCAGATGGCCCGGCATTTGCGGCGCGAAGGCTATGTGGTCGGGCGCAAGCGCATCCGGCGGCTGATGCAGAAGATGGGTCTGTGTGCGGTCTATCAGCGGCCGCGCACGACCGTCCCGTCTGCCGATCACGAGATACATCCCTACCTGTTGCGTGATCTCGTCATCGACCGGCCGAACCAGGTGTGGTGCGCCGACATCACGTACATCCCGATGCGGCGCGGCTTTCTGTATCTGGTTGCGATCATGGACTGGGCAAGCCGCAAGGTGCTGGCGTGGCGATTGTCCAATACAATGGACACGGAGTTCTGTATCGAGGCCCTGGAGGAGGCGCTTGGCAAGCACGGCACGCCGGATATCTTCAACACCGATCAGGGGAGCCAGTTCACCTCGCCGCGATTCACGGGTATACTGAAGGAGGCGAACGTGAGGATCTCCATGGACGGCAAGGGCCGCTGGATGGACAACGTCTTCATCGAGCGGCTGTGGCGGTCAGTGAAGTACGAGTGCGTGTACCTGCAGGCGTTCGAGACCGGGACGGAGGCACGCAAGGGGATCGGGGACTGGATCGAATTTTATTGTGCGCAGCGCCCGCATTCGGCACTCGCCGGGCTGACGCCCGACGAGGCCTACGC
>JAEHDI010000798.1 GCA_016880505.1 Bryobacterales bacterium
GAAGTGTAAGTGCGTTGGTCATTGCGGTCTCCTCATTCTTGCAGTTTGAGGCGGAAAAATGCGAGGGCGCCCGGCGCGGAGTCTCGCTCCGCGCTTCAGGGCCAAGGGGATCAAGCACCCAGACGAGCGCGGTCGAGCACCCTGCCGTCCGGAGAGACGACGCTCACATCAATCGGCAGCGTGCCGGCGGCGTGAGTCGAACAGCTCAGGCACGGATCATAGGCGCGCACGACGGCGGACACCCGGTTCAGCATGCCTTCGGTGAGGCGCGTGCCGTCGATGAAGCGCTTTGCGACTTGTGTGACACTGCGGCCGATGGCGAGGTTGTTGTGGCCGGTTGCCACGATTAGGTTCGCCCACCGCATGGCGCCGTCCGGATTCACTTTGTAGTGATGAATCAGAACGCCGCGGGGAGCTTCCGCCATTCCAACGCCTTCCAGGGAGTTCACACTGGCCCGTGCACGGACGTTGGTATCGATGATTGAGCCGTCGTCCAACAACTGAGCGATGCGTTCCAGCCCGTACACGATTTCGACGAGGCGCGCGTAGTGGAAGTAGAACGAGCTTTGCGCCACAGGACCGCAACGCTGGCGGAATTCCGCGAGCTCAATGTCGGCTTCCGGCGTTCCACAGCGGGCGGCGACGTTGAGCCGGGCGAGCGGCCCGACGCGGTAAATCCCGTCCGGGTAGCCGGCCGGCTTGAAATAGGGCGCCTTGAGGAACGAGTCGGGCACGGCGGCCTCGCCGATGAACTGAGAGTAGTCGCGGGCGGCGATCTGATCTGCGACGATGTCGCCGTCGGCGCCGGTGAAGCGCAACTGGCCATCGTACAACTGCAACAGGCCTTTCTCGTCGACCATGCCGGCGTACATCGTGGGGGTGTTGCCAAACGACTCGATTTCTTCGGAAAACTGATCGAGAACACTCCGAAGAAGATCGAGCGCTCTCCGTGTGATGATCTTCGCTTCCGGCAAGCCCGCGAGGATCCGGTCGCGCACGGCGGACGAGAGCGGCGCGTTGACGCCTCCGGGGACGATCCACGAAGGATGGATACGCTCGCAGGCGAGTCCCTCGATGATCTGCTGCCCGAACTTTCGGAGAGCGATGCCGTCACGGGCGATTTCGGGATGCTTCTCGACGATGCCGAGGATGTTGCGGCGAGCCGGGTCGCAGTCCATGCCGAGGAGCAGATCGGGGGCCGACAGATGGAAGAAGCTCAAGGCGTGCGACTGGATGATTTGCCCGCAGTGCAACAACTCGCGGAGCTTCACGGCTGTTTCCGGAATCTGGACGGACATGATCGCGTCGCAAGCCTTCGCGGAGGCGAGCAGGTGACTAATCGGGCAGATGCCGCAGATGCGCGCGGTGATCGAGGGCATCTCGTAATACGGACGGCCCTCGGTGAATTTTTCGAATCCGCGCAACTGAGTCACGTGGAACTGCGCGCCCGACACCTGGCCGGCGTCGTCGACGTGTATGGTGATCTTCGCGTGGCCCTCGATGCGGGTGACCGGATCGATCACGAGTTTCTTCATCTCGCGGCTTCCTCCTATCCGAACTTGACCTTGGACGCGAGGTCCGGCATCCGTCCCTCGAGCAGTTCGCCGACGACGTACAGGATGGCCGGCGCGGGCGGCGGACAACCGGGCACGTGCAGATCCACCTTGACGACTTCGTGGACCGGCACGGCGCGCTTCAACAGTTTCGGCACTCCGTCGGTCGGGATACCCGGACGGGCTTGCACGCCCTCGATATAGACCCGGTCGAGAATCGCCTGCACCGGAAATGAGTTGCGCATGGCCGGCACGTTGCTGTTGGTGGCGCAATCGCCGAGCGACACCACGAGGCGGCTGCGTTTTCGAATGACCTTGACCTTTTCGAGGTCATCGTGGCTGCTCACCGCTCCCTCGACGAGCGTTACGTCGACACCCTCCGGAAACTCCTGCGCGTCGACGAGCGGGCCGTAGACGATATCGGCTTTTTCGGCGACTGCAAGGAGGGCTTCGTCGATGTCGAGCAGAGACATGTGGCAGCCCGAGCAGCCATCCAGCCAGACAGTCGCCAGCTTGACCTTGTTCATACGTGCGCCCTCCGCCGGCTGGCGAGCTTGGTCACCGCTTCATCCCGCTTCACCATTTCCTCGACGGCGAAGCCCTTCTCGGCCATCGCACCGGTGGGGCAGGCATGCACGCACTTGCCGCAATTCGTGCAGCTCTTCGACTCGCCCCATGGCCGGTTCATCTCGCTGGCGAGCCGAGAGTGGATGCCGCGCGACATCACGTCCCAGACGTGCGCGCCCTCGATCTCGCTGCACACCCGAACGCAGCGGGTGCAAAGGATGCAGCGGTTGTGATCGAGCACGTACCTCGGATGGGAGACGTCTACCGGCAGCTTCGGGTAGTTATACGGATACCGGACGTGAGTGATGCCGAACGTCTGGGCCATCGCTTGAAGCTCGCAGTGGCCGTTGGAGACGCAGACTGCGCAGTAGTGATTGCGCTCGGCGAGCAGGAACTCCAGAGCCATGCGGCGGTATCGCGTCAGCCGCTCGGAGTTTGTGGTGACCGACATGCCATCCTGCACCGGCGTGGTACAGGCCGGCAAGAGGCGGCCGA
>JAEHDI010000799.1 GCA_016880505.1 Bryobacterales bacterium
AGCTGGGAGGGCTCGTAAGTGGGCTCCCAGCCGTCCGGATGACAAATACCACCAGCGTTTGTGTTGCCAGGGATTCCACAAACCAGCCGGTGTGGAAGAGCGGTGCGTTCGTGGAGGCGTGGAACACCCAGAGGAGCACCGCGAACGTGAGGAAATCGTAGATCGAGCTGATGGGACCAATGATCATCATGAACTGGCGAATGAACGCGATCTGCCAACGCTTGGGCCGGTGCAGCAGGGCGGAATCGACATTGTCGCTGGGGATGCTGATCTGCGAGACGTCGTAGAGAAAGTTGTTCAGCAGGATTTGCGTCGGCAGCATGGGCAGGAATGGTAGGAAGAGCGATGCCGCGGCCATGCTGAACATGTTGCCGAAGTTCGAACTCGTACCCATGATGATGTACTTCATGATGTTCGCGAAGCTGCGCCGCCCCTCGATCACCCCGTCGTTCAAGACCGCAAGATCCTTCTCGAGCAGAATGATCTTCGCGGCGTCCTTCGCCACCTCCACGCCGTTGACGACGGAAATACCCACATCCGCGGTGTGCAGTGACGGGGCGTCGTTGATGCCGTCACCGATGTACCCGACGACGTGTCCGCGCGCTTTCAAGGCGAGGATCACCCGGTTCTTCTGTTCGGGCGATACGCGGGCGAAGATCGCGCCGTTCTCCGCCTGGTAGGCCAGAGCGGCGTCGTCCATGGCGTTAGCCTCGGCGCCGATGACCATGCGCTCGGCTGACAGGCCGATATCGCGCGCGACCTTCCTGGTCACGTACTGGTTGTCGCCGGTCATGATGACTACGGAGACGCCATTCTGTTTCAGGGTCTCGAGGACGGCATGAACCCCTTCTTTGGGCGGGTCGAGGAAGGCCGCGAACCCGGCCAGCGTCATGTCGTGCTCGGCCGCCAGCGTGTACATATCCTGCTGGTCCACCTTCCGCACCGCGACGCCGAGAGTGCGGTACCCATCGGCGCTCAACTTCTTGAAGGTCTCCGCCGCCTGAGCCCGCCGGCTTTCGTCGAACGGCTGAGGAGCACCATCGGCGGTCACTGTCTGGCAGATGCCGAAGATACTCTCTGCCTCGCCCTTTGTGATAAGGAGGCGCTCGTCTCCGTGCCGCACCACAACCGAAAGGCGTTTGCGGTTGAAGTCGAAAGGGAGCTCGTCTACCTTTTCGTACTCCGCAATGGAAGGGGCCTCGTGCTTCAGGATCGCGGCGTCCAGGGGGCTCTTGATGCCAGCTTCAAAGTAACTGTTCAGGTAGATGAGCCGCAGGACGTTCTTGTCGTCCTTGCCTTGTACGTCCACATGCCGGTCGAGCACGATCTCTCCTTCGGTCAGTGTGCCGGTCTTATCGCTGCAGAGAATCGTCACGCTGCCGAAGTCTTCAATGGCCGCAAGCTGCTTGACGAGGACTTTCTTCTTAGTCATCCGCCTTGCGCCCTGGGCCAGTGTGATTGTGATGATCATCGGCATCATCTCCGGTGTCATCCCTACGGCAAGCGCGACGGAGAAGAGGAAAGACTCCAGCAGCGGACGGTGGAGAACAATGTTGACCAGCAGGACGAACAGCACGAGCGCCATGATCACCCGTGTGATCATCAGCCCGAAGTGGCGGATGCCACGGCCAAACTCCGTCTCCGGCGGCCGCATGGCCAGTCGCTGGGCAATCTCACCAAAGGCGGTATCTCTGCCTGTGCAGACGATGACCGCGTCGCCAATCCCTGTCTGAACAGCAGTCCCAAGGAAAACGCTGTTGTTGGCGTCGGCAACTCCGTGTTTCCCCTCTGCAAGATCATCCGCCGCCTTCTCGACGGGCAGAGACTCTCCGGTGAGCGCGGACTCGCGCACGTGCAGGTCCTTGACGTCCAACAGGCGAGCGTCCGCTGGCACAAGGTCCCCAGCATTGAGCCGGACGATGTCCCCAGGGACCAGTTCTGCAATCGGGAGCTCCTGTTCTCGGCCATCCCGGAGAACGGCAGCGGTTGTCGCCACCTGCTTCCGGATCTCCTCCACCGCATGTCGAGCCTGGAACTCCATGAAGAAGTTCAGCAGTACGCTGAGCAGGACTATCGTGAAGATGATCAGCCCGCCGACCGAGTCACCCAGCACGAGAGAGATGGCGCTGGCCACGAGAAGGATGATGACGAGGGGATTGGCAAAGAAGCGAAGAAAACCGGCTAGAGCCGCTAAGCGCGACTCTTGCACTAGGCTATTTGGGCCATAGAGACGCAATCGCCGTTTCGCTTCTTCGGAAGTCAGCCCGGCCGGGGTTGCTTGCAGCAGTTGAAGCAGGTCGCGCCGAGGTCGATCCCAGAAGCCCGCCAATGGCGTTTCTCGTTTTTCCATGCGCAGTCGATCCTGTGTGGGCTGCATTATCAGCGGGGCAGCGCAGCAGTGTGACGGGTCACTGACTTGGCGCAGGTGTCTGTGGGCCTGACGAATCTTGGCAAACCAGCAGCCCGGCCGGCAAAGCCGGTGCAGGATTTGTCATTGGAAGTGCAGGTTTTGCCCTGTGGGCGCCCGGTATCCGCTCGCTGTGATGCCAATACAAGATTCCGCCGATGACTGCCAAATTGCTGAGCAGCCCGGCGATCGCACTCCCGCCAACATCGGGATTGAAGATTAGCGGCAGATTTCCAAAAACGCTGACCAGGAAGACGTAGCACCCGAGGATGCTCAATGCCCAGCGTGTCTTTCGGCCAGACGCGATCAGAGCGGCCCCAACCATCTGCAGAGGGCCACTGACGGCCAAGGTGTGAACTCCGGGTCCCCAACGGCCGTCAGGCGACAATTCCACGACCAAGCCCGTGGCGCTAAGCGTTTCCACGAGTCCCGAGATAGAGAA
>JAEHDI010000800.1 GCA_016880505.1 Bryobacterales bacterium
ACCGCGAGACGGGACGGATCGACGACGCCGAGCGGACCTGCAACTCGATCCTGAAATCGGGTGAGGAATACGCCCCGGCGTACAACGAGCTGGGAATGGCGTCGTTTCAGAAAGGGGACGTAGCCAAGGCGCGCGATTACTTCGAGAAAGCGGCCCAGCTCGATCCGATCTACCAGATGAATCTCGGCCGGCTGTACAAGCTCGCCGGGGACAAGGAGCGCGCCCGCGCTGCCTTTGAAGCCTTCCTTGCCGCCAGGGGATCGAGCGAGGAATACCGCCGGCTTCTGCCGCAGGTGAAGCAAGAGCTGGCGCAGGTCCGGTGAGGCACAGAGGAAAGATGTTGCTGTGACTGTTTTCGTTCGGGAAGCGCGCGCTGACGCCACTGATGCTCTGGATGCCGGAGAAGGCCGACGTTGTTTTGAAGGGAGTCGGGAACTGAATCGCCGGCGTGTTGGGGTTTTCGAGGATGAACGACTCGGTGGACTGCCATGGACCCCCGGTCTGATTGAGTCTGAGCAACCCCGGCCAGAACTGCGTGTAGACGCCGAAGCCGGCGCGAATGACTGTAGTGGTGTCGCCAAACGGGCGGATCGCGAGACCGATTCGGGGGCTCCAGTTGTTGGAGTCGTTGTGCATCAGGCTGCGCTCCGGCAAGCCGGCCGCAGTGGCGGTGATGATGGGTAGCGTCGCGGCGACGGCGGGCGCCAAATCCGTGGGGATGGAAGAACCCGCGGTTACCATGCTCCCGGATTTCGGATCGAAGGTGAACATCCGGTCGAACTTCTCCACCCACGGCGTTTGGTACTCATAGCGGACGCCGAAGTTCAGGGTGACGCGCTGATGCAGCTTGAAATCGTCCTGCCAGTAAAAGCCCCAGTAGGTGCTCCGCGGGTAGGCGTTGGGACGGGCGATCGCGCGCGTGGCCCCCGAAGGCCAGCCGAGAAGGAAATTCGCATAGGCCAGACCGGTCAAGCGGTCGTCGAAGGAGTAGGCGCCCCGAAGGCTTACTGGTTTGTTTTGGTTATTTACCTGCAGCCTGCGGATGTCGGTTCCGAACTTGACATTGTGCCGTCCCCCGAACCATGACACGTTATCGATGATCTGGTACGTGTTCTGGGCCGTGTACCCCTGGTTCCGGCGCGCCGGGTACACCCGCGCCTGTCGGGTCGGTGACGGAACCGAGGATACTACCCTGCGTCGCTTGACCGAACAGACCGGCCGGAAGCGTCAGGGACAGGACAGTGAGCAATACAAAACAGCAGACGTGTGGTGAATCCATTCATGCGAGAGCCTCCTCTTTGGTAATCGCGCCATCCAAGACCCCCAGTGGCGGCGCAATTCGCTTGTTATTTCCAACACTGTATATACTATCGGACCGATTGTCAAGGAAGGGTGCGTGGTAAGGAGTCTACTAATGCAGAATTCACGACGGAGACACAAAGACACAACGAATCCTCGAAGCTTGTTGAGAAACCTGGTTGGCAGATTTGGAGATCTACCCTACGTCGACGGCCTACATTCCGTCAAGCGCTGGCGTGCATCAGGACTGGGGCGCTATGAGCGCCTTCGGCGTCGTGCTCGAACCGCGTGAAGAAATGAGAATAGACGAGGGCGACGGCGCCGAGCAGCGAGGAATCGGTGGCGTGGTTCGAGGGGAACACGCGCAGCCCGGCAAGCGCGTAATGCGGGGCACGGCTCCGCAACGCCTGCCAGACAATGTCTTCGATGAAATCCCAGGCGTCGGCGATGTAGCCACCTACGACGAGCGCCTCCGGGTTAAACACCATGACAAGGTTGACGAACCCGAGCCCGAGGTCACGCGCCACCTGCCGGAGCGTGTTCCGCGCCGCCTCCTCACCGCCGCGCGCGCGGCGCACTACTTCGGCCGGACTCAACTCGGCGCCGTCATCCTGCGTGCCACCGTTCTCGGCGTATACACGCAGCAACGCTGCGTCGCAGCCATACTGCTCCCAGCAACCCTGGTTTCCGCACGAGCACTTTCGGCCGTCGGGGTAGAGCATGACGTGGCCGAACTCGCCGCCGATCGCCGACGAACCCTGAAGCAGATGCCCGTTGGTGATGATGCCGGTGCCAAGGCCGTTGGTCGGCGTGATGAAGACGAAGTCACGGAGTGCCCGTTGACCGGGCTCGGTGAACCAGCTTTCGGCAAGAGCGGAAAGCTTGGCACTGTTCTCGTAGTAGAAGGGCAGCGTGAGGCGGCCATGGATCAACCCATCCAGATCCACGTTCAGCCAGTTCAGATTCTCGGCAGCGATGACGCGGCCAGTGTTGCGGTCGATTGTTCCGGGGAGGGCGACGCCGATGCCGAGCACTTTTTGCGACGCGGTTTCCTCGACGAGGGAACGAAGGGCTGCGTGGATTCGCTGACCGAGAATGTCGTGGTTCGCGTGCCAGGGGATACTCTTGTGGCGCAGGATCTCACCGTGAACGTCGGCGAGGGCGATGCGCGATTCGTTTTGGGAGATTTCGACGCCGATGGCGAGCATGGCCTCGCGCACGAGATAGAGCGCGGTAGGCCGCCGTCCCACCTGCGAGTGATTTCCCACTTTCTCTTCACGGAGAAGGTGGGCCCGCAGGAGGCGGTTGACAATGAAACTCACCGAACTCGGCGAGAGCCCGGTGATTCTTGCGAGATCCGAGCGGGAGATGGCTGGATTCTGACGGATCGCGTCGAG
>JAEHDI010000801.1 GCA_016880505.1 Bryobacterales bacterium
AGCCGCTGCCGCATCGGAGGCCCCACCGCCCGCTGTTCCCGCCGGCCAAGTCGGCGCGGAAAAAGAAGAAACCTATATCGTCGAGACCGACCTCTCCCGCATCGTGTTCTCGAACAAGGGTGCGGTCGTCCGGAGTTGGATCCTGAAAAAGTACAAGGATGGCTCCAGAAAACCGCTTGATCTGGTCCACACCGCCGGTGCGGCTCGGGCGGGTTATCCCTTCTCCCTCGTGTTTAAGGGCAAGGTAGCCGCCGACCTGATGCAGGTGCTCTACGCGGCCAAGACCACCTCGGACGGGCTCGGCGTCGACTTCGAATTCTCCAGCGGCAGGCTTTGGAGCCGGAAGTCATTCCGATTCCGCAAAGACAGCTATCTGGCCGACGTGTCGAGCGAAGCGACCCAGGACGGCAAGTCCCTACCGCACTACATCGCCTGGCGAGGCGGTTTCGGTGACGGCACGGTCCCGAATCACCCCGCCACCGAACATACCCTCCACTTCGACGTCACGGCGAACAAGCTCATCGTGAAAGAAGCAAAGGCGGCCTCTGACGGCCCTCTGTCTGCCATTGGCACGTTTTCCTTTGCCGGTATCGAGGACCAGTACTTCGCCGCGGTGTTCCTTCCCGCCTCGGGCGTTTCGACCGAAGTCTTCACCTACCAGGACCATGTGGCGGGCGAACAGAAGGATAAGGAAGTCCCCCACATCGGCATGAGCGTCGGAGGCTCGGGCGCGAACCGGTTGCCGATCTTCGTCGGCCCCAAGGACATCGACATCCTTCGTAAGGTGAATCCGAAGCTCGAACAGGTAGTCGACTTCGGCTGGTTCAGCTTCCTCGCCAAGCCGCTTTTCCTCGCGGTGAATTGGGTCAATGACCGCTGGGTGCAGAACTATGGCTGGTCGATCGTGGTCGTGACCATCATCATCAATTTCATGCTGCTGCCGTTGAAGTTCACGAGCCTGAAGTCAATGAAGAAAATGCAGATGCTCCAACCTCAGATCGCAGCCATTAACGAAAAGTACAAGGGCATCGGCATCCGTGACCCCCGTAAGGCGGACCAGAATCAGGAGGTTATGGAGCTCTACAAGAGGCACGGCGTGAACCCGATGGGCGGTTGCGTGCCGATGCTCCTCCAGATCCCGTTCTTCATTGCCTTTTATAAGGTGCTCACGGTGGCAATCGAGATGCGCGGCGCGTCCTGGCTCTGGGTGAGCGATCTGTCGCAGCCGGAGACCCTGCCCATCCGCATCCTGCCGATCGCGATGATCGTCAGCCAGTTCATCATGCAGAAGATGACGCCGTCGACGACGGCCGACCCCTCGCAGCAGCGCATCATGCTGATGATGCCTCTCATCCTGGGCTTCATGTTCTACGGGGTTTCGAGCGGCCTGGTGCTATACTGGTTGACCGGCAACGTAGTCGGCATCGCGCAGCAGTGGTTCTTCAACAAGACCTCGGTCGCACCGGTGCCGCCCCCGCCGCCGGTAAAGCAAGCCAAGAAAGGCGCCAAGAAATAGCTTGTGGGCACACGGAAGTACACTACCGAGTCATTAGCTCCGCGTGTTGAGGCTTTTCTTCAGCCCGTTCTGAAAAAAGCGGGGTTCCACCTGAAGTTCGAAGTCTCTGACTACGACGGTCAGTACGCTGAAATCGAGGACCCCGACGTTGTCGTCCGATTCTCTGGCCCCGACGTCGACGATCTCCTCGAGAATCGCGCTGAGCTTCTCCTCGCGCTCGAATACCTGACGATGGAGATCCTTCGCATTCCGCCCGAAGACCACTCCCGGCTTCGGTTCGACGCCAACGACTATCGCCTGCTCCGCATCGAGGAGCTTCGCCTGAGCGCGGCCGCGGCTGCCGACAAGGTCCGTCGTACCGGCCAGTCGTTCCGGTTTAGCCCGATGACCAGCCGCGAGCGGCGAATTCTCCATCTGGCGTTCCGTGACGAACAGGGCGTCCGTAGCGAGAGCGCCGGCGAAGGGCCCCGCCGGCAGGTTGTGGTCTACCCCGAAGGTGCGCCCTCGGAGCCGCCGGATCAGTTCCGCGCCGCTCTGCCGGGCAGCCCTCCGGGCGTCCGTCGCCGTCGCCGTTGACTTGAACCTTCGCGATACCATCGTGGCTATTTCCACTCCGCCGGGACGTGGCGGTATCGGCGTGGTGCGGCTTTCGGGACTCGGCGCGCGCGAGATCGCGACCAG
>JAEHDI010000802.1 GCA_016880505.1 Bryobacterales bacterium
GACCGCATGCACACGCGCGAGATTTCCGCTTATGGCGGTCTCGTCCACCGCATGCCGCTTTACGCCGTCTGCTTCATGGTGTTCACGCTCGCGAATGTCGGCCTGCCGGGCACCAGCGGTTTCGTCGGCGAGTTCCTGTCGCTGGCGGGCATCTACCAGGTCTCGACCTGGGTGACGCTGGTCTGTGCGACCGGCATCATCCTTGGGGCGGCCTACATGCTCTATCTCTATCGCCGGGTCGCATTCGGCGAGCAGAAGAATGCCGATGCCGCCGCCATGCCCGATCTCGATGCGCGCGAATGGGCGATGATGGCCCCGCTTGCCGCCGTGGTGCTGTGGATGGGCGTCTATCCGGAAAGCTTCATGGCGCCGATGCGTAAGGACGTTGAGATATTGGTCGCGCGCGTCGAACGCGCCCGGCCGCCGGGTGATGCGCAACTGACGGTCGAACGGCGGAAGACTTTCCCCGCCGTTATCCATCACATAGACGGGACCGAGCTCGCAAGCGATCCGGCAGGCGCTCGCCGCGGTTGCGGGGTCCGCTTCGCCTCGAAAGCCGGGGCGTTCTTCCTCTGGGGTTTCATGAACGACGACCCGGACCTGGAAGGCCGGCTGATGAAGGTCAACGAGTACGACATGGTTCTCTTCGATCCGTCCAGCGGCCGGTGGCGGAATCACCTTCCGCTCGACAAGCAGGAGGAGTGGAGCAGGCAGCTACCCATGGCGTACTCCCCGGGAACCTACATGGGGATCACCACCGGCAGCCGCCGCACCATCATGCGGGGCGAAGCCGAAGCCTACGACGGCGTCCCGCGACCCGCCCTAAATATTGTGTTCGATCAGGTAGCGTACCGTCCGGTTGACAACTCGCTGCTGTATTTCACCGGTGGACTCACCGCCGCCTACGACCTGGAGCGCCGGACGTGGAAGGATTTGCAGCCGGTGCATTCGCCGCCGCCCGTTCTCGGCGGCGCAATCGCATACGATCCGGTGCGAGACGAGATGGTGCTGGCCGGCGGCGGCCACATCGCCGAAACGGGTTCCGGGAGCTCGCTGAAAGGCTACACGGGCACGTGGGTATACAGCTACCGGGATAACGACTGGCAACAGCTCCCTTTGCGCCGGCAGCCCCCTCCGCGCATGAACACGCGGATGGTCGCCGACACGAAGAACGGCATGCTGGTTGTGTTCGGCGGTGATGCGCAGAACGCGTACCTGGCCGACACGTGGATCTTCGACCTCAAGTCCAGAACATGGAAAGCGTCGCGGGCGCGTTCCGGTCCGCCACCGCGCGCCGGCCATTTCACCGTCTTCGATCCACAAACGGGGCTCGTCATCACCGGCGGGGGATACAACCGGACCGACTTGCGCGACATGTGGGGCTACGACGCGGCCAGGGACCACTGGCAACGGCTGACCGGCGAAGTTCCCACCGCCTTCTACATCTCCGCCGACATCGCTCCCGACGAGCGCCTCATCGTCCTCGTGACCAACGACCGCAGACCGGACTTGCGCATGAACTGCAACACCTTGTACCCGGTCCGGAGGACGTTCGGTTACATCCTCGACGCGAAAACCATGCTCCATCCCGACCAGACCACGCAGGCTCACATGCCCATGCCGAAACGGGCTCCGGAAGAGATGAAGGGCACGGAACCGGACAGGAGTCGCGAGGCAGCCCAGTCAGAGCGTCTTCGGATGATGCCCGTCAACCGCTGGGTACACCTGGCGGGTCCGGGCCGCGTTGCGCCGCTGCGCACCTGGGGCAGCGCGACGTTCGACACAGACCGCGGCCAGATCCTCAACTGGGGCGGTGGTCACTGCGGCTACGGCGGAAGCGACGTGGACGCTTACGTTGTAGATGCCCACACGTGGCGTGGCGAACCCGAACCCGAGTACCCGGGCCACAGTTGGGACAAGGGCGTGAGCCTGGCGGGAGTCACCTTCGGTGGGAACCCGTGGAACGAGCACGGGCGGAAAATATTCGCCTACGATCCTGTCAGCAGAAGAATGATCATGGCCCGGCCGGTAGGGCTAACGGAAGGATACCAGCCCGAGTGGCTCAAGGCCGAGACGTCCGCATGCCCGCGTTGTGCTACCTGGTCCTACGATCCGGAGACACAAACAT
The DNA here is from genome assembly GCA_016880505.1 of Bryobacterales bacterium. GTDB lineage: Bacteria > Acidobacteriota > Terriglobia > Bryobacterales > Bryobacteraceae > JAEHDI01. The sequence continues at coordinate 2,129 of JAEHDI010000802.1, forward strand.
GGGAGCGCCTGGCATCCGCGCCGCCCGGCGTCACCGCGCTCGTCACCACGCCGCGGGGAGTGATCGGGGCCACAGTCGCATGGGGATCGCGGCTGGACCGGCGCGGATATCTGCTTCCCGGCAGCAATGACGCGGAGGACAACCCGCTCTTCCTCTTCGACGCCGCGAAGAACGAGTGGACCCGGATGGGCGATCCGCAGCCTTCTCCGGGGAACCTCTACGAGATGACCAGCCTGGCCTACGACACGCGCCGCGATCAGGTCATCCTGCACGGGGGCGGGAAGAACCGCGATCATCTCTGGATCTTCAATCTGAAGACGAGGCGGTGGCAGAACATGGAGCCGAAGGTGCTAGCGCCCGCGGGCGCGCAGCCGCCCGTGTGCACGCGCGAGTCGGTCTACCTTCCCGGTGACGATGTCGTGCTGATCTACGGTCCGTCGCGCACGGAGCGAACGAAACCGGCGCTGTGGGAATACAGCGTCGCCGAAAACGTCTGGCGTCTGGTCGAGATTCCACCGATGACCGAGGTGGAGCCCCGCCAACGGACGAGCCAGAATCGCGCGATGGTGTATGACCCGAAACGCGACCTGGTTCTGCTGGTGTTAGGCAGCAGAGGGGACGCCGGCCCGGCCGAAGTGTTTGCCATGCGGTACCGGCGCTCGCAGGCGGCTTCCGCGAGCCAGGAGTAAGGTTCCGCAAAGCTCTGGTCCGCCAGACTCAGCCAGCGGCCTCAAATGACACCGCCGCAGGCCGGCAACAGAATCGGCGAGTGGAACTGGTTATCTCCGCTGACATCATTGGTGCGGCGATCGGTTCGCCTATCGCGGCTAAGTTAGCCCGTCTTAGATTTGGTATCCGTTGACGGACGAAAGTGCCGTGCCCATGGGTCAACCGGAGTAATAGCTAGCGATCAGCGCGCGTCCGTCCGATGCCAAGCACTGGCCGGCGTCGCCCACAACTCAGCGCCCGGGAACTGACGGCGGTCGTAACAGAGGATCAAGTTTCTGTGGTACATAGGGCGAAAGGAGAGAACGAGTGCTCTATCGTGGATTTCTGTTGTTCTGTTGTGTCTCGACCATGCTGGCCCAGCCAGCAGCCCGTAAGCTTCGGGTCATCTCATTCGGCGCGCACCCGGACGACTGCGATTATCGGGTGGGCGGGACGGCGGCCAAGTTCGCCCGGCTAGGGCATCAGGTGAAATTTGTTGCACTGACGAACGGCGACGCCGGGCATCAGTCCGAAGGCGGCGGCGCCCTAGCAAGGAGGCGGCGGGCGGAGGCCCA
>JAEHDI010000803.1 GCA_016880505.1 Bryobacterales bacterium
AAAGAAAAAGAAAAATACTTGACACCGACCGGCCTTCTCATGGAAGCCGCGACCGAAGGGAGCGGAAAGTGCCGCCCTGTTAGATCGTCATTGCCAGGAAACCGCCGTCCACCCGGAGAATGGAACCGGTCACGAACGAGGACGCCTTGTCCGACGCCAGGTAAATCGTCGCTCCCACAAGTTCTTCGGATTCACCGAAGCGGTTCATCGGCGTGTGGCTCATGATCTGCGCCGTCCGCTCTGGAGTCAGGATGCGGCGGTTTTGCTCCGCTGGAAAGAACCCCGGCAGGACAGCATTCACCCGCACGCGATACGGCGCCCACTCGCGCGCCAGAAATTGGGTGATCTGGTTCACCCCTCCCTTGGTTACGCTGTACGTGAACACCTTCGACAGCGGAGGACCCGAGGATGCGGATGAGATGTTGATGATCGATCCGCCCTGGCCCGACTCCACCATCACCTTCCCGAACACCTGGCAGGCGAAGAAGACGCTCTTCAGATTCACGTCCAGAATCCTTTGCCACTCCGATTCCTGGATCTCGAAAAACGGCGTCGCCGAGTTAATCCCCGCGGCATTGATCAGAATGTCGACGCTACCGAGTTCGTCCAGAACCTGCCGGCATGCCGCTTCGAGCGCCGGCTTCTGCGTCGCGTCCGCCTGGATTCCGAGCGCCTTCCGGCCAAGCTGGCGAATCGATGCCGCTCGAGCTTCGGCGCCGTCCTTGTTGTAATCGACAATGGCGACGTCGGCGCCCGCCCCGGCCAAGCCCTCGGCCATCGCCCCGGCAAGCACGCCACCACCGCCCACCACTACGGCAACCTTGTCAGTGAGAGAGAAAAGTTCAGTATGTGCCATCGATTAAGTTCTTCTATCTTCTCTACTATATCGGGGATGTCCGCCGGGCCACCACCAAAGTAACGTCATCGGCTGGGGGCGCGCCGGCCGTCCACTCTATCAGGGCGTTCCGCAGGTCATCCACGATTGCCGGAGCCGGCCTGCCGCGCCGTTCGACCATGAGTGCGGCCAGGCGGTCCTCGCCGTACTCCTCGCCGGACGGGCTGGTGATCTCGGTGACTCCGTCGCTGTAAAGCACCAGTGTGTCGCCGGGCGCAATCAGCCGCGCGTGCTGCTCATACACAGTGTCCGGAAATACCCCGAGGATCGGTCCGCCTCCGTCCAGCCACTCGATATTGCCGCAAGCGCGAACCAGCAGCGGTGGATTGTGGCCGGCGTTGCAGTACGCCAGTTCTCCGCTTGCCGGGTCGACGATTCCGAGAAACAGGCTCACGAACCGGTTGCTCAGCGACCGGGCAGTGAGCAGGCGGTTCAGCCGGTTCGTCAAGCGGGAGAGATCGCTCAGGTCCTCCGCCAGGACTTGCATGAAAGCGTGCAGGCTCGACATCAGCAGCGCCGCCGGCATGCCCTTGCCGGAGACGTCCGCGACCGCCAGGCCGACTCGGCCGTCCGGCTGCGGGAAGAAATCGTAGTAGTCCCCGCCCACCGTGCGGCACGGCGCGTTGTGACCGGCCAACTCGAGTCCGGAAACCGGAGGCGGGTTCTCAGGCAGCAGGCGCCGCTGGATCTCGGCCGCCTGCTCCAGTTCGCGCGCCAGAATGCGCTCCACCTGCTCCACGTCCGCGAGTCGCGCATGCTCAATCCGGATCGCCGCCACATTCGCCATCACCGTCAGCAGGTTCAGGTCCTCCCGGCTGAACTGGCGCACTACGTTCGGCGAATCGACGTAGATCAAGCCGATCACTCTCTCGCTCGTCTGGAGCGGCACCGCCAGCATGCTCCGGACGTTCTGCGCCTGAATGCTCTTCCGGGAACGAAACGCGTCTTCGCGCTGTACGTCTTCCACCAGCAGCGACTCGCGCTGCTGGACGACGCGGTCCCGCACCGCGCTGCTGATCCGGAAGCTGTCGCCGCGCGCCGCCCGCACCAGCAATCGCTCGCCTTCGAGCGTCAGCAGGACGCCACGGTCTGCGTCCACCGCGTCCAAAGCAAGATCGAGGATCAGCGGAAACAGTTCCCCGAGCGGCCGGTGGCCCGCCAGCTCCCTGCCCGCATGAACCAGTGCGCGCACCCGGATGTCGAGATCGAACGGTGATGGGCTCGCGGTCTCCACGAACACGGGCTCGCTCCCGAGCACGCCGTCCAGGTTGGCGATCATCGCCGTCGAAGCAGGGACGTCCGCCACGGTCGGGTCCACGAACACGACGCTCTCCGCCATCCCTCCCAGCGGATCGTCGAAAACCATGACCAGGTGTCCCGCCGTGATGCGGTCCCCGGGCTGGAGCCGGTGCGGACAGGGGATCCGCTCGCCATTCACTTCGGTCCCGTTCTTGCTGCCGAGATCGGCGACCACCCACTCGTCCCCATCCCGCTCGAACACAAGGTGCTGCCGTGACAGACCGGCGTCGTCGGCAAAGCAAAGCTCGTTGGAGGTGGCCCGCCCGACAGACACACGGCTCCCTTCCAGACGGACCGTCTGGGATCTGCCTTCCGGGGCGCGGATCAGGAGCGTCTTCACCATTCGGGTGTGCGCTGCACTCCACGATAACATTGCCGCCTGCGACGCATAATGGAATGTGCCGCGAATCTGGATCTACTACATCGGAAAGCCACGCGATCACGATGCCAACCGCTTGGCCGCCGAGTTCCTCAAACGCACACAGCGGTACGCGAAATGCGAAATGCGCGAGGTGAATCCGGATCGCGCCGACCTGTGGAAAAAACACCCCGGCGCCGCCAAAATTCTGCTCGACCCCACCGGGAAGACGATGGGGTCGCCCGCGTTTGCCGCCCTCATTGAGAAAGCCGAAGCCGAGGCGCGCGACCTGGTCTTTGTCGTCGGCGGCGCCGACGGTCTCCCCGCCGCCTGGCGCCCGCGGGCCGACCTCCTTCTCTCTTTGTCTTCAATGACTTTCCCGCACGAGTTGGCCCGCGTTATGCTCGCGGAGCAGATCTACCGCGCTTTCACTACGTTGCGGGGCCATCCGTACCCGCGCTAACGTAAAACGATGGAAGATCGGCGCGGCCTGCTGATGGTCTACACCGGCAATGGAAAAGGTAAGACCTCGGCCGCGATGGGAACCGCCTTCCGAGCCGTCGGCCAGGGCTTCAAGGTGCTGATGATCCAGTTCATTAAAGGCTCCTGGCACTACGGTGAGCTCGACTCGGCAGGAATGCTTGGGGACGCCTTCGAGATCCGCGTCATGGGACGCGGATTCGTAAAAGTTGGCGCCGAGCAGCCGGATCAGGAGGATGTGCGCCTCGTTCAGGAGGCGTGGAATGCGGCGGTCGAGGCGATGCAGTCCAAGAAGTACGATATGCTGATCCTCGACGAGATCAATTACGCCATCCATTACGGGATGCTGGGAATCGACCAGGTCCTGGAGGGCTTGGCCGCGCGCCCGGGACAGCTTCATGTCGTCTGCACGGGCAGGAATGCTCATCCGAAACTGGTGGAGGCGGCCGATCTGGTCAGCGAGATCAAGGAGATCAAGCATCCCTTCCACAAGGGTGTCCTCGCGCAGCGAGGCATAGAATACTAAAGGCAACATGGCCTGGTTTACCCGACAACAGCCGGCCCGGCAACCCGGCGCTCCCTCCGAAGAGGAGCACCGCGTCAAAACGGAAGGACTCTGGGTGAAGTGCGACAACTGCCGCCAGATCATCTGGCGGAAGGCGCTTGACGACAACTACCAGGTCTGCCCGAAGTGCAGCTTCCACTTCAAGATCGATGCCGCCGCCCGCCTCCGCATGCTCTTCGACGAAGGCAAATGGGAGGAGTTCGACCGTGAACTCGTCTCAACCGACCCGCTCGAGTTCGTGGATCAGAAGGCTTACCGCGACCGGCTGGCGGCCATGCGAAAGGCTACCTCGCTCAAGGACGCGCTCATCTCCGCCGTCGGCTTGCTCAACGGCCGCCGCGTGCATATCTGTTCTCTGGAGTTGAAGTTCATCGGCGGCAGCATGGGCGCCGTCATGGGCGAAAAGATCACCCGGGCCATCGAGCGCTGTATCGACCAGCGAATGCCGCTGGTCATCGTCTCCGCTTCCGGTGGCGCGCGCATGCAGGAGGCCGCGGTCAGCCTCATGCAGATGGCCAAGATCTCGGCCGCGCTCATGCGCCTCGACGAGGCGAAGATCTCCTTCATCAGCGTGCTGACCGACCCCACCACCGGCGGTGTCACTGCCAGCTTCGCCATGCTCGGTGATATCAATATCGGCGAACCCGGCGCGCTGATCGGCTTCGCCGGCCCCCGCGTCATCGAGCAGACCATCCGCCAGAAGCTGCCCGAGGGCTTCCAGCGCAGCGAGTTCCTGGTCCAGCATGGCTTCCTCGATGCCGTCGTCCCCCGAACCGAGTTGAAGAGCTACATCGCCCGTGCCCTCGAATTCTTCTGCGGGCCCGTAAAGTGAAGAATGGGGACTGACTCCATTTCGCTGTTTTTGCGAAATGGCTGTCTGTCCCCATTTTTCGCCTGCGAAACGGGCACCTCCCCCCGCCTCTCTCAATGATCCAGCTCACCGCCGCCGGCAAGCGCTTCGGCCCGAAACTCCTCTTCGAAGAGGCGGACTGGCAGATCACCGCCGGCGATCGCATCGGCCTGGTGGGAGCCAACGGTACCGGCAAGACGACCTTGTTGAAAATCCTCGCCGGGACCGAGACCGTCGACTACGGCGCGGCCTCGGCGATGAAGGGCATTACCTGTGGCTTTCTTCCGCAGTACGGCCTCGAGCTTTCCGGCCGCACCGTCTTCGCCGAGTGTCTCTCGGTTTTTGAGGACCTCCGTCTCATCGAGCGAGAACTCGAGTCGCTTACCCGCGACATGGCCTCGCTCGATCCGGAGGGAGAGGCGTACCGCGTCGTCGCCGACCGCTTCCACCGGCTTGAAGACGAGTTCCGTAACCGCGACGGCTACGCGCTCGAGGCGCAAGTGGGCGCCGTTCTCAGCGGTCTGGCCTTCCCGAAGGAAGACTGGACCCGCCGCACCGAGGAGTTCTCCGGCGGCTGGCAGATGCGGATCGCCCTTGCCAAGCTGCTGCTCGAACGCCCGAATCTGCTGCTGCTTGACGAGCCGACCAACCACCTTGACCTCGAGGCGAGGAACTGGCTGGAACAGTACCTCTCCTCCTACCCCTACGCCTTCGTCCTTGTCTCGCACGATCGCTATTTTCTGGATGTCACCGTCACCCGTGTGGTCGAGATCTGGAACCGGCGGCTCAATTTCTACGCGGGCAACTACTCGCGCTATCTCGAGCAGAAGGCCGAGCGCCGCGGCCAGCTTGAAGCGGCACAGAAGAACCAGCAGGACAAGATCCGCCAGCTCGAGGCGTTCATCAATCGCTTCCGCTATACGGCCACTAAGGCGCGCCAGGTCCAGAGCCGCGTGAAGGAACTGGAGCGGATCGAGAGAATCGAGTTGCCCCCCGAGGAGCAAACAATCCACTTCTCCTTTCCCCAGCCGAAGCCAAGCGGCCGCATCGTCGCCGAATTCCAGGGCATGAGCAAGTCGTATGGCGCAAAGCGCGTGTTCGAAGACGCCGGCTTTGTCATCGAACGCGGAGAGCGCGTCGCGCTGGTCGGGCCTAACGGCGCCGGAAAATCGACGTTGATCAAGATCCTGGCCGGCATCGAATCCGTCTCGTCGGGTGAATATCGCCTCGGCCATAATGTGGAGCCCGACTACTTCGCCCAGGACCAGTACAAGGAACTGGACCCCTCCGTGCGGCTGCTCGACGATCTGGGTGCGATCGCCCCCCGATCGACCCTCACGGAGCTTCGCACGCTGCTTGGGTGTTTCCTATTCTCCGAGGAGGACGTTTTCAAGCCCATCGGCGTCCTGTCCGGCGGGGAGCGAAACCGGTACGCTCTGGCGCGCATGCTGCTTCAGCCGTCGAACTTCCTGCTACTCGATGAGCCGACCAACCACCTCGATCTGCGCGCCAAGGACGTTCTTCTGGAATCCCTCCGGGAATTCACCGGCACCGTGGTCTTCGTTTCGCACGACCGGTACTTCATCGACCGGCTGGCGACCCGCGTCTTTGATATCGGCGGCGGCCAGGTACAGTCGTATCCTGGCAACTACGAGGACTTCCTCTGGCGGAAATCATCGGTGGCAGCCGCCGAGGCGGCCGAGCCTACGGTTGTCTCCGACGCGCCCGGCAACGCCGCTCCGGCGCCCGACCCCGTCGAGGGAAAGCCGAAGCGCCTGAACCCGATCCGGCTGCGTCAGATGGAGGAACGCTGCACCGAGATCGAAGAAGAGATCGGCCGCATCGAGACCGAGATTGCCGACCATGAGGAGGCGCTTGCAGTCTTCGTCAGCGCCGAGGAGACCCGCCGCGTCTCTACCCTCCTCGACGCTCGCCGCGCAGAACTCGCCGCCCTCCTCGCCGAATGGGAATCCCTCTCCCGCGCGATTGAAGAAACTCGCTGAGTATCCGGGCGGGGGCGTACGAATGCGGATCTCGCGCGTATATACGCTATCTGTATATACTAGTGGCGTGTTGGATCATCTTCTCGGCTTCGAGTGGGATGTGCACAATGTTGGCCACACCGCTCACCACGGCGTGTCACCTGAAGAAGAAGTCGAGGAGACGGCAAAACGCCGCCACGTCATCATTCCGGCTGCGCCGGTAGGAAGCGAAAAGCGTTGGAAACTGTTCGGACGGACGGCAGGCGGACGTTATCTCGTGGTGGTGTTCACCGTCCGGCGCAAGAGGTTTCGGACGGTGACGGCGTACACCATGAATCAAGCCGAAAGGAGGGTTTATGCCCCGGAAATTGAAGGCTGAGTTGGCGTCCGCGGCGGCAGAAGCTGCTTGGTATGCCAGCCCGGAAGGGCGCCGGCAAACGCAACGGGAATTCGAGCGTGCTCTCAAACGAGGCGCCATCCTGCGCTCGAAAGGCTCGACCATCCCGTTGACCCACGCAAAGGTACTTGCCGAGTTGGTTGAGAAGGCCAAGGCAAACGTGACGAAGGCCATTTCCATCCGGATACCCGTTGCGGACCTCGATCGGGCTCAACAGATCGCAGCCAAGGAAGGAATCGGATACCAAACCGTCTTGAAGCGAGCGATCCAAGCCGGACTGAAGAAGGTCTCGTAAGCTTCTCACGCCTGAATCACAACCGTCAGGTCCGAGCCAGAAATCCGGAGACGCGACCGCAAGGATATCAAATGCAAGGTCGTCGCCCTCGTTCATGATGGGTGTCCCGCTGCGCCGAGCTCGCCGGCCTCCTCACCGAATGGGGATCCCTCTCCCACGCGATTGAAGAAAATCGCTGAGCCTCCTGTCCCAGCAGCCTCATATGCTAGCCTGAATGCGGGCGGAAACGAGAGCGAAGTCCTGGCGATTCCGCTTGAGTCGGTCCGGCTGGCTGGGCACGGACATGTCGATCGGTCCCCGCATCCTCACTAGTGGCGCACAGGCTTCAGCCTGTGGCTTGGGTTTTTCAACACCTTCTGAAGACGGAACGAGGCATTATGGAAACCCCCAATGCGATGGCAGCACACGGCGACGCCCAGGCGGCGAACGCCTTTTCACCGGAACTCCTGGGTCGAATTGACGCCTATTGGCGGGCAGCCAACTACCTGTCCGTCGGACAGATTTACCTGTATGACAACCCGCTGCTCAAGGAGCCGCTGCGGCCTGAGCATATCAAGCCGCGCCTGCTTGGCCACTGGGGCACGACGCCTGGGCAAAACTTCGTCTACGCTCACTTGAACCGTGTCATCCGCGAATACGACCTCAACATGATTTACATCTCCGGTCCAGGACACGGTGGACCAGCGGTGGTCTCCAACGTGTATTTGGAAGGGACGTACAGCGAGGTCTACCCCCTGGTGACGCAAGATGAGGCAGGGCTTCGCATGCTGTTCCGGCAGTTTTCCTTCCCCGGCGGCATTCCGAGTCATGTAGCGCCGGAGACGCCCGGCTCCATTCATGAAGGCGGCGAACTGGGGTATTCGCTCAGCCATGCATTCGGAGCGGCGTTTGACAACCCGAGCCTTGTCGTTGCGTGCGTGGTCGGCGATGGCGAGGCCGAAACCGGGCCGCTCGCCACCGCCTGGCATTCGAATAAGTTCCTGAATCCGGCGACTGACGGCGCCGTGCTGCCCATCCTGCACCTGAACGGGTACAAGATCGCCAATCCAGCGCTACTTGCTCGCATTCCGCGGCAGGAACTCGAACAACTGATGCGCGGCTACGGTTGGGAGCCGTACTTCGTGACCGGCGACGATCCCGCGCTCATGCACCCGCTCATGGCGTCCACGCTCGATCGCGTCATCGCACAGATCCAGGCGATTCAACGGGAAGCGCGGGAGCTCGGAATCGCCGCTTGTCCGCGCTGGCCCATGATCGTGCTTCAATCCCCCAAAGGCTGGACCGGCCCGAAGACAGTGGACGGGCAGCCCGTGGAGGGGACCTTTCGCGCCCACCAGGTGCCGCTGGCCAACACGGCCAGCAACCCCGAGCACCTCGAACAACTCGAGGCTTGGCTGCGCAGCTACCGTCCCGAGGAGCTATTCGATGCCCAAGGCCGTTTCCGGCCGGATCTGCAGGCGCTGGCGCCCGAGGGCGAACGGCGCATGGGTGCAAATCCGCACGCCAACGGCGGTCTGCTGCTTAAGGATTTACGGATGCCTGACTTCACCGCGTATGCCTTCGACGTCCCCGCGCCGGGAGCCGTGCGGGCCGAAGACACCCGTGTGCTTGGCGCATTCCTCCGTGATGTCGTCCGGTTGAACGCAGATCGACGGAACTTCCGGATTTGGGGCCCGGATGAAACTCTCTCCAACCGGCTAGGCACCGTATTCGAAGCAACCAGCCGCCAATGGGTTGCCGAAACGAAACCGGCCGACGAGTTCCTCGCGCCGGAGGGGCGGGTGATGGAAATGCTGAGCGAACACCAATGCCAGGGTTGGCTGGAAGGTTATCTCCGGACCGGCCGCCACGGCCTGTTCAACAGCTACGAGGCCTTCATTCACATTGTGGACTCGATGTTCAATCAGCACGCGAAGTGGCTGAAAGTTACGCTCGAACTGCCATGGCGCCGTAAGATCGCTTCGCTGAACTATCTGCTGGCGAGCCACGTTTGGCGGCAGGATCACAACGGCTTCACTCACCAGGACCCCGGCTTCATCGACCACGTGGTGAACAAGAAGGCAGAGATCGTGCGCATTTACCTGCCGCCCGATGCGAACTGCCTGCTTAGCGTTGCCAACCATTGCCTTAAGAGCACCAACTACATTAATGTCATTGTCTCCGACAAACAGAAGCATA